>NZ_CAMPHH010000040.1 GCF_946885855.1 uncultured Actinotalea sp.
CTGCCGGACCGGCCCACCGCCGTCTTCGCCGCCAACGACCTCATGGCGATCGCGACGCTCGAGGCGGCGGTGGAGCTCGGCATCTCCGTCCCGGGCGAGCTGTCGGTCGTCGGCTTCGACGACGTCCCCGAGGCCGCCTCCACGACACCCCCGCTGACGACGGTGGCCCAGCCGATCCAGCAGATGGGCTCCGAGGCCCTCGCGCTCCTGGTCGAGCTCATGGCCGGGCGGGACGTGCCCGTCCAGCATCTGCGGCTGCCGACCCGGCTCGTCCGACGGGGCACGACGGCACCGCCGGCCGCAGTCGGCGGACGCACCTAGGGCGCTCCCTCCGCTACGCCTCGACCGGCCGGTACTCCCACCACTCGACGGTCGCGGACGACGTCGTCGGCATGCCGTTGCTCGTGGCGTGCAGCCCGATCCACACCCCGACGAAGCTCTCCTCGGCGCGGCTGTCGAGCATGCGCCCGTCGAGCGTGGCCAGGTGGCGGTCCCGCCCCTGCACGTCCGTGAGCACCGCCGCATAGTCCTGCCCGCGCACGTGCAGCGCGAGCTCCAGCGGGCCGGCCGGCACGGGCTCGGCGTGCAGCACGGTGCTGCGGCCCTCCAGGCGCCGCACCACGAGCGCGCGTCGCGGGCCCCCGACGGCGTCGGGACCGGCGACGACGACGAGGTAGTGGTGCGTGTCGGACTGCCGGACGGCCAGGCCGGCCCACTCGTCCCCCGAGGCCGGCTCGAACACGAGTCGCGCGCGGACGTCCACGTCCACGTGAGCCTGCCGTCGTCCCAGGAAGGTGCACGGCGCGTCGTCGTCGAGGCCGCCGGGGCCGAGGTCGAGCCGGAGTCCACCGCCGGGCAGCGGCCGGCAGAATGCCTCGGGCCGGCCCCGCGCCGTCGCCCACCCCGGCCCCAGACCGGCAGCGTAGTCGTCCCGCGCCGGTTCCGCCGGCCACGCGTGCGCCGGGAGCGACGGCGCGACCTCCACCTGGCAGACCTGGCCGACACCCGCCGCGAAGACGGGCCAGCCCTGCTCCCACGTGACCGGCACGAGGAACGTCTCCCGGCCCAGGTTCTCGTACAGGCCGCCGTACGGCCGCGAGCCCATCACCACCGCCCACCAGCTGTGGTCGGGCAGCTCGACGAGGTCGGCGTGGCCGACGCCGACGACGGCATGGTTGCGCCCGAGGTGCCGGTGCGTCAGGACGGGGTTGCTCGGGCTCCCCCGGTACGGCCCGGTCACGCGGTCGGCGCGCGCGACGGCGACCGCATGGGTGTGCTCGGTGCCGCCCTCGGCCGCGACGAGCACGTAGCGGCCCTCGACCCGGAACAGCCGCGGGCCCTCCGCCCAGATCGCCCCCAGGAGCGCGCCGCTCCACAGCACGTGCTCGGGACCCACGAGCCGCAGCGTCGTGAGGTCGAGCTCGCGGAGCCAGATCTCGGTCTGCCCCTCCCACGCCGCCGGGCGGCTCTCCCGCATGCCGGTGCACCAGGCGCGGCCGTCGTCGTCGAAGAACAGCGCCGGGTCGATGCCCTCCGCGTCGAGCCAGACGGGGTCGGACCACGGGCCCGCCGGGTCGGTCGCGGTCATGAGGAAGCTGCCCGAGGGGGCGTCCGTGCCGCGCCGGACGAGCGTGCTGGTGAGGTAGAAGGTCCCGCGGTGGTGCCGCAGGGTCGGCGCGTAGAGCCCGCGGGAGGCCTCGACGTCGTGCAGCGACATCTGGTCGGCGCGGTCGACGACGTGCCCCACGTGCCGCCAGTGGACGAGGTCCCGGCTGTGGTGGACGGGCAGTCCGGGGACGTACTCGAACGAGGAGGTGACGAGCCAGTAGTCGTCCCCGACCCGGCAGATGCTCGGGTCCGGGTGGCAGCCGGGCAGCACCGGGTTGCGGAAGGTCCGACCGGGACCGCCGGGACCGGGCACCCGCAGGCCGTGGGCGCCGGTCACGCGTCGGCCTCCGGCCCCCGCACGACGTTGACCGGTGGCCCGCCGGCGAGCAGCGCGTCGACCTGCCGGCGGACGAGGGCGGCCATCCGCGGGACGGTCGCGTCGGTGTACCCGCCGACGTGCGGCGTGAGGATGACCCCCGGGGCGCGCCAGAGCGGGTGCTGCGCCGGCAGCGGCTCGGGCTCGACGACGTCGAGCGCGGCCCGCAGGCGCCCGGCGGTGACCTCCGCGACGAGGGCGTCCGTGTCGACGACGGCGCCCCGTCCCACGTTGACGACGACGGCGTCGTCGGGCAGGGCGGCCAGCGCGTCCGCACCGAGCAGCCCGCGCGTGGCCTCCGTCAGGGGCAGCACCGCCACGACGGCGTCGACGGTCGGGAGGAGCCGCGGCAGGTCCGCGACGCCGTGGACGGTGACGCCGTCCTCGTCCCGGGCCCGGCTCGCGACCCGGACGAGGTCCACCTCGAAGGCCTCCAGGCGCCGCGCGACCGCGGCCCCGATCGCACCGTGGCCGAGGACCATGACGCGCCGGTCCGCGAGCGAGCGGTGCGCCCGAGGTCGCCAGGCCCCCTCCTGCGCGTCCCGGACGGCGTCGTCGATGCCGCGCTGGGACGCGAGCAGCAGCCCGACGGCGAGCTCGGCGGTGCCGGCGTCGTGCACGCCGCGGGCGTTGCACAGGGCCGCGCGCGCGGGGGCGTGGGCGAGCGCGTGCTCGTACCCGGCGCTGGGCAGCTGGACGACGCGCAGTCGCGGGAGGCCGGCCAGCCGCTCGAGCCGGTCCCGGTCGGCACGCGACAGGACGACGACGTCGACCTCGTCGTCCCGCAGGTCCTGCGGCAGGGGCTCGGCGGGGTCCCAGGCGACGAGCCGTACCGGGGCGGGCCACGCGGGGACGTCCCGCCGGAGCGCGTCGAGCACGTCGGGCTGGGCGAGGGTCACGGTGAGCATGGAGGTCCAGGTGGGTCCGGGAGCGGGAGGCGGCGAGCTGGGCGGTGCTGGGGGGGACGGGGCGGTCAGGCGTGCCCGGTGCCGGACGGGACGGGCGCGGGCGCGGGCGCGGGCGACGGTCAGGTGTGCGCGGCCCGCGCGGCGCGGTAGTCGTCCTCGAGCACGGCCATGAGGATCGCGTCGGTCCAGAACTCGCCGGCGCGGTGCACCTCGCGCAGACGCCCCTCCACCTCGAACCCGTGGCTCTCGTAGAGCATCCGCGCCCGTGGGTTGATCTCGAGGACGTCGAGGGCGACCCGGTGCAGCCCGAGCCCCTCGGGCCGGGGGGCGAACGCGTGCTCGAGCACGAGGCCGATCGCCTCGCCGCCGTACCCCCGGCCGCGCTGCCCGGGCCGCAGGCTCATCCGCATCGCGGCGTTGCGGTCGTGCTCGTCGATGTCCAGCAGGACGATCTCCCCGAGGAAGTCGTCGGAGTCGTGGGTGGTGATGGCGAGGTCGAGCCGTCCCTCGCGCCCGGCCGCCGCGGCGCACCACGCGTCGACCTCCTCGCGGGTGTGCCGCTGGACCGTGCCCGTCAACCGACGGCCCTCGGGGTCCTGCACCATCTCCCACATGAGCTCGGCGTCGCGCGCGGCGAGCGGCCGCAGCACCACGAGCTCCCCCTGCAGCGTCGGCTTGTCCATGACGCCCTCCTTCCGACGCACCGTCCCGGGACCTCCGCGACCTCAGCCCTGCGCCACTCGCTCCAGGACGAGCTCGCGCACGCGTCCGGCGTCGGCCTGGCCCCGTGTCGCCTTCATGACGGCGCCGATGATCGCGCCGACCGGTCCGAGGTTGCCGCCACGGATCTTCTCCGCCACGTCCGGCTGCGCGGCAAGGGCCTCGTCGACCGCGGCCAGCAGCGCGCCGTCGTCGGAGACGACCTCCAGGCCGCGGTCGTGGGCGACCTGCTCCGGTGACCCCTCGCCCGCCAGTACACCCGCGAGCACCTGCCGGGCCAGCTTGTCGTTGAGCCGCCCGGAGTCCACCAGACCCTGGAGGTCGGCGATCTGCTGGGGCGTCACCGCGAGCTCCTCGAGCGCGACGCCGTCGGCGTTGGCCGTGCGGGCGAGCTCGCCCATCCACCACTTGCGGGCGGCGGCGGGCGACGCGCCGGCGGCGACGGTCGCCTCGATGAGGTCGATCGCGCCGGCGTTGACCACGTCACGCATCTCGGCGTCGGCGTAGCCCCACTCCCCCTGCAACCGCCGACGGCGGGCCACGGGCATCTCCGGCAGCCCCGCCCGGATCTCCTCGACCCACTCCCGGGACGGCGCGACGGGCACCAGGTCCGGCTCGGGGAAGTAGCGGTAGTCCTCCGCGTCGGACTTCACGCGCCCCGGCGTGGTGATGCCGGTGTCCTCGTGCCAGTGCCGGGTCTCCTGGGTGACCGTGGCTCCGGACTCCAGCACCCCCGCCTGCCGCGAGATCTCGTACCGGACGGCCCGCTCGACGGAGCGGAAGCTGTTGACGTTCTTCGTCTCCGTGCGGGTGCCCAGGGGCGCGTCGGGCGTGGGGCGCAGCGAGACGTTGACGTCGGCCCGGACGTTGCCCCGCTCCATGCGGGCCTCGGACACGCCGAGCGCGCGGAAGATGTCGCGCAGCGTCTGGACGTAGGCGCGCGCGACCTCCGGCGCCCGGGCGCCGACGCCGGTGATCGGCCGCGTGACGATCTCGATGAGCGGGATGCCGGCCCGGTTGTAGTCGACGAGCGAGTACTCCGCGCCGTGGATCCGGCCCGTGGAGCCGCCCACGTGGGTGTTCTTGCCGGCGTCCTCCTCCATGTGGGCGCGCTCGATGTCGACGCGCACCACGGTGCCGTCCTCGAGCTCGACGTCCAGCCACCCGTCGTGGGCGATGGGCTCGTCGTACTGGGACGTCTGGAAGTTCTTCGGGATGTCCGGGTAGAAGTAGTTCTTCCGCGCGAACCGGCACAGCTCGGCGATCTCGCAGTTGAGCGCGAGGCCGATCTTGATGGCGGACTCGACCGCCGTCCGGTTGAGCGCGGGCAGGGCGCCGGGCAGGCCGAGGGACACCGGCGTGACCTGGGTGTTCGGCTCCGCGCCGAACTCCGTCGGGGCGCCGTCGAACATCTTGGTCCGCGTGCCCAGCTCGACGTGCACCTCGATGCCGATGACCGGGTCGAACCGGCCCACGGCCTCGTCGTAGTCGACCAGGGTGGTCGTCGTCGTGCTCATCGCTGCGTCCCTCCGGACCCTTCGGTCGTACCTGTCGCGCCGGCCGGCAGCTCCGGCGCCTGCGCCAGGAGCGGGCCGCCCCACCGCTGCTCCAGGAGCGTCTCCAGCGCCGCGCCGACGCGGTAGAGGCGGTCGTCGGCCCGGGCAGGCGCGAGGACCTGGAAGCCGACGGGCAGGCCGTCGGCGAGTCCGTTCGGCACCGACATCCCCGGCACCCCGGCGAGGTTCGCCGGGATCGTCGCGACGTCGTTGAGGTACATCGCCAGCGGGTCGTCGAGCTTCTCGCCCAGCCGGAACGCCGTCGTCGGCGCCGTGGGCGAGACGAGCACGTCCGCCTGCGCGAACGCCGCGGCGAAGTCGCGCTGGATGAGGGTGCGCACCTTCTGGGCGCTGCCGTAGTACGCGTCGTAGTAGCCGGCCGACAGCGCGTAGGTGCCGAGGATGATCCGACGCTTGACCTCGTCGCCGAAGCCCGCACCGCGGGTCGCTGCCATGACCCGCTCGGCGGTGACCGGACCCTCGGTGGGCTCGACCCGCAGGCCGAACCGCATGCCGTCGAACTTGGCCAGGTTGCTCGAGGCCTCGCTCGGGAGGATGAGGTAGTACGCCGCGAGCGCGTAGTCGAAGTGCGGGCAGGACACCTCGACCACCTTGGCCCCGGCGCCGCGCAGCAGCTCCAGCGACTCCTCGAACCGGTCGCGGACGCCGGCCTGGTAACCCTCGCCGTCCAGCTCGCGGACGACGCCGACGCGCACGCCCGTGAGGTCCCCGGTCAGGCCCTGACGCGCCGCCCCGACGAGGTCTGGAAGGGCGTCGGGCAGGGACGTGCTGTCGCGCGGGTCGTGACCGCCGATGACCTCGTGCAGCAGGGCGGAGTCCAGCACCGTGCGCGTCACGGGCCCGGCCTGGTCCAGGCTCGAGGCGAGCGCGATGAGGCCGTACCGGCTGACGCCGCCGTACGTCGGCTTCACGCCGACGGTGCCGGTGACGGCGCCGGGCTGGCGGATCGAGCCGCCGGTGTCCGTGCCGATCGCCAGCGGCGCCTCGAACGCGGCGACGGCCGCGGCGCTGCCCCCGCCGGAGCCGCCGGGGATCCGGTCGAGGTCCCACGGGTTGTGGGTGTTGCCGTAGGCCGAGTGCTCCGTGGACGAGCCCATGGCGAACTCGTCCATGTTCGTCTTCCCGAGGATCGGCAGCCCGGCCGCCCGCAGCCGCTCGACGAGCGTCGCGTCGTACGGCGGCACCCAGCCGGAGAGGATGCGCGAGCCCGCCGTCGTCGGCATGCCCCGGGTGACGACGACGTCCTTGACCGCGATCGGGACGCCGGCGAGCTCGGGGAGGTCCTCCCCCGAGGCGCGGCGGGCGTCCACGTCGCGGGCGGTCGCGAGCGCGTCCTCGGCGCTGACGTGCAGGAACGCGTGGACCGCTCCGTCGACCGCGGCGATCCGGTCCAGGTGCGCCTGCGTCACCTCGACGCTGGACACCTCGCCGGCGCGCAGCGCCCGCGCGAGGTCCGCCGCGCTGCGGCGCGTCAGGTCGGCGCCGTCGTGCGTGGCCGCCATCAGTCCTCCTCGAGGATCTGCGGGACGAGGAAGCGGCCGTCATCGGCGGCCGGCGCGCCCGCGAGCACGTCCTGGACCGCCAGCGGCGCCTCGGGGACGTCCTCGCGGTAGACGTTGGTCAGCGGCAGCGGGTGGCTCGTCGCCGGGACGTCGGCGGTGGCGATCTCGCTGACCTTGGCGACGGACTCGACGATGACGTCGAGCTCGCCCGCCAGCCGCGTCAGCTCCGCCTCCGTCAGGTCGATCCGGGCCAGCCCGGCCAGGCGCGCGACTTCCTCGCGGGAGATGGTGGACATGGTTGGCGAGTCTAGTGGCCGCCCGGCCCTCAGCCGGAGACGCCCGTCCCCACCGCCTGCCCGACCAGGGCCAGGAGCGCGGCGCCGTAGGCGTCCGCCGCGGTGCCGGCGGCGTGCTCGTGGGACGCGCCGCCGGCGTCACGGGTCGTGACGACGTACCGGCGGGGCGACGTGTCGGGTCCGTGCACCTCGTGGTCGGGGTGGTCCACCACCGTCAGGGACGCGAAGGTGCCGCCCAGGAGCTCGCGCAGCTGGTCCTCCCGCGGCAGCCAGAGCGCGTCGTCCTGGGCGACGGAGTCCAGCGCCCACTCGGTCGTCCCGTTGAAGCCCAGCACGGTGCCCGTGGGGTACTCGTGCGCCTCGATCGTCATCTCGCTGAGGGTGAAGACCTGGCCCCCGAGCGCCGGCTGAGGGATGACGAACCGGTCCCCCGGCGCCGGGTGCCAGCGAAGACCGGCGAGGGCGAGTCGCTCGGCCAGCTCGACGGAGATCATGCGCCCAGTCTGCGCGACGCGTCCCACCCCGGCCAGGCATGGCCCGGTTGCGTGGCTCAGGCCGTCGCCAGCCTCCGTTCCCGGTAGTGGTACGCCGCCACCCGCTCGAAGCCGAGGCCCTCGTAGAGCGATCGCGCCGGGTCGTTCGTCTGCTCCACCTGGACGAACGCCCACGAGGCCCCTCGGGCACGGACGCGCTCGAGCGCCGCCTCGGTCAGGGTGGATGCCACTCCGCGACGGCGGGCCCGGGGAGCCACCGCGAGGCAGGAGACGGCGCCCCACGCGCCGACTGTCGCGGCCCGCACCACGCCGACCACGCCCTGGGCGTCCCGGAGGGTGAGGTAGTCGGCCGGCGACCCGGTGACCACGCGGCAGGCTGTCCGGACGACGTCCTCCTGTGCTCGGGTCGACGCCTTCACCGCGAGCCAGCCGGCGAGCCAGTCGTCGTCGGGCCGGTCCGACACCTGGAACCCCGCGCCGGTGCCCGCACCGGCGACGGACGCGGCGCCGTCGAAGGCGGCGGCTCGGCGGCCGGCCGGACCGGCTCCGTCGACCGCCCTCACCATGAGGTCCGTCCGGGCGACCGCCCGGTAGCCACGTACCGCGAGCACACCGTCGAGGTCCGCCGGCTGGGCCGCCGCGCACACGCGCACCACGCAGGGCAGGCCCGCCGCCCGGTAGAGGGCCTCCGCACGCTCGAGGGCTGCTGGAAGGTCGTCCACCGCACCGGCGGGCACGACGCTGTTCGCCCTCCGGGTGAAGCCGGCCGACCGCCCGATCGTCCAGCCCCCGACGGTGTCGACCTGCAGCGGTCGCCACGATCCCACCTCGGCATCGAGCGGGGGCACGGGCAGGATCACTCCCGATCGTCCCGTCGGGGGCGTGACGGCACCGCCACTCACTGCCGGCCCGCACGGTCGGCACCGTCGGCACCGTCGGCACTGTCGGCACTGTCGGCACCGTCGGCGTCGACGGCCGCCGGCCCGTCGGCGAGGAGGCGGCCGAACTGCGCCTCGTCGAGGATCCGGAGCCCGAGCTGGAGCGCCTTGTCGTGCTTGCTCCCCGCGTTCTCCCCGACGACGACGAAGTCCGTCTTCGTGGAGACGCTCCCCGCGGCCTTGCCGCCGCGCGCCAGGATCGCCTCCTTGGCCCCGTCGCGGGAGAAGCCCTCGAGGGACCCGGTGACGACGACGGTCAGCCCCTCGAGCGTGCGCGGCGCCGACGCGTCGACCTCGTCCCGCATGAGCACCCCGGCGGCGGCCCAGCGGTCGAGCACCTCGCGGTGCCAGTCCTCCGCGTACCAGTCCAGGAGCGAGTCGGCGATGACCGGCCCGACGCCGTCGACCTCGGACAGCAGCGCCACCGCGGCCTCGCGCTCGCCGTCCAGCACCTCCCGCAGCGCCGCCACGGAGCCGAAGCGCTGCGCGATCGCCCGGGCGGCGGTCGGGCCGACGTTCCGGATCGACAGGGCGACGAGCACCCGCCACAGCGGCTTGGACTTCGCCGCGTCGAGCTCGTCGAGGAGGGTCAGCGCACTCGACGACGGCTCCCAGTCCGGCAGCACGCGTCCCTCCGCGCGGGCCGCCGCCTGCTGCGCCTTCGTGTGCCGCAGGAGCTTGCGGAACGGCGTCCGGAGGCGGACGACGCCGTCGTCGTCCGCGCGCGGCTCGCCCGTCTCGGGGTCCCGGACGACGACCTCGACCTGCGCCAGGCGCTCGAGGCTCGCCTCCCGGACCCTCGCCCGTTCCTCGTCCGGGGCGTCGGCCGGGTAGCCGACGAGCTCGAAGAGGCCCGCCTCGTTGACGACCGGCGGGACCTCGGGCCGCTCCGGCTGGGTCAGGGCGGCCGCGGTGACCTCCCCCAGCGCCTCGATGTCCAGGGCACCCCGGGACCCGATGTGCTCGACCCTGCCGCGCACCTGCGCCGGGCAGGTGCGCGCGTTCGGACACCGCAGGTCGACCTCGCCCTCGCGCAGGGCCCGCAGCGGGGTCCCGCACTCCGGGCACGCGGCGGGCATGACGAAGTCGCTGCGCGGCCGGTCGTCGTCGGCCGCACGCGGGGCCGGGCCCACGATCTCGGGGATGACGTCGCCCGCCTTGCGCAGCACGACCATGTCCCCGATCCGGACGCCCTTGGCGCGCACGACGTCCTGGTTGTGCAACGTCGCCATCGAGACCGTGGAGCCCGCCACGCGCACGGGCTCCATGACCGCGAACGGGGTGACGCGGCCGGTGCGGCCGACGTTCACCTCGATCGACAGCAGGCGCGTGGTGACCTCCTCCGGCGGGTACTTGAACGCGATCGCCCACCGGGGGGCGCGGCTGGTGGCCCCGAGACGACGCTGCAGCGCGGTCTCGTCCACCTTGACCACGACGCCGTCGATCTCGTGCTCGACCGAGCGCCGGTGCTCGCCGTAGTGGTCGATCATCTCCTGGACGCCGGCGAGGTCGTCCACGACCCGGGTGTGGTCGGACACCCGCAGGCCCCAGGAACGCAGCAGGTCGTAGGTCTCGGACTGGCGCGCGGTGGCGGTCCCGCGGCCGTCCCACCGCAGGGCGCCGATGCCGTGGCAGATCATCCCCAGGCGGCGCGAGGCGGTGACCCGCGGGTCCTTCTGCCGCAGCGAGCCCGCGGCCGCGTTGCGGGGGTTGGCGAAGGGCGCCTTCCCCGCGGCGACCTGGGCGGCGTTGAGCTCCTCGAAGGCCGCGACCGGGAAGAAGACCTCACCCCGGACCTCGATGAGCTCGGGCACGTCGTCCCCGGTGAGCTCGTGCGGCACGTCGGCGATCGTCCGGACGTTGAGCGTCACGTCCTCCCCGGTGCGGCCGTCACCCCGCGTCGCCGCACGGACGAGCCGCCCCGCCTCGTACACGAGGGAGATGGCCAGACCGTCGATCTTCAGCTCGCACAGGTAGTGCCAGCCGTCCGGGCCGAGGTCCCGCCGCAGCCGCTCGGACCACTCCGCCAGGTCCTCGGGCGAGAAGGCGTTGTCCAGGCTGAGCATGCGCTCGACGTGGTCGACCGCGGTGAAGTCCGTCGAGAACGTGCCGCCGACGACCTGCGTGGGCGAGTCGGGCGTGCGCAGCCCGTACTCCTCGTAGTGGTCCTCCAGGGCGGCCAGCCGGCGCAGCAGCGCGTCGTACTCCGCGTCGGAGACCGTGGGCGCGTCGCGGACGTAGTACGCGAACTGGTGCTCGCGCACCCGCCCGGCGAGCTCCTCCCACCGGTGCCGCGCGGCGACCTCGTCGAGGCCGGCGTCGGCCGGCTCGAGGGCGGCGTCCGGAGCGGGGTCGGGAGCGGGCTGCGGGGTCGCGCCGGTCGTCCGGGCGTCGGCGGGGCTCTCGGTCACCGGCACATCATGGCCTGCCCCACCGACACGCACACCGCCACCCGCGAGCCCCGGCGCGGCCGGACCCAGCGCGGGCCGCGTCCGTCGTCGCCCGGGCCCGCCCCACCGCGCGTCCCACCCGTCCGGCGATCAGCCCGCGGCACCCGCCTCGGCGAGCTCGAGGGCGACGCGCACGGCGTCGTCCAGCGCCGCGCGGACGGCGCGCGGCTTGGTCAGCACGAGGTCCCCGCCGGCGACGCCGCTGGAGGTGTCCACGTGCACGACCACGTCGGCGAGTCCGGAGGCCGGCAGCCCCACGGCGCGCCACGGGTCTCGCAGCGTCGCGGCCACGCGCGCCGGGTCGGCGGCCCGGCCGTGCTGGGGGCGCGGCAGCCCGAACCACAGGCGGACGCCCTCCTCGACCAGGGACGCCACCGTCTCCCACTGCGGCCCCCGCAGCGGGGAGAGCGCGAGGCCGAGGCCGTCCGCCCCGCTGGAGGCGGCCACCGTCACCGACCGGCGCGCGAACCGTCCGCCCGTGTGCACGACGACGCCCGTCGCCCCGGCCCCGCGGCCGGCGGTCACGACCTGCGCGAGTCCCGCCCTGGCGACGTCGGTGTCCACCGCCCGCAGGCGACCGTGCCCGGAGAAGGTCGCCACCGTGCCGCCCAGCACGTCCGGCAGCTGCGGCTCCCGCAGGACGAGCACGACCTCGGCGCCGGGCACGGCGGTCCGCACCCGGCCCAGCAGCTCACCGAGCCCCTCGGCGAGCGAGAACGCGAGGTCGCGGGAGGCGCCCGGGTCGGCGAGCACGCGGTCCCCGCGCGCCAGGTAGAGCGTCGCGGCGAGGCTCCACGGCCCACGCAGGGCCACGACCAGCGGGCCCGCCCAGCCGTGGGCGGCCACGGCGAGCGCGTCGAGGTCCTCCCGCAGGGTCGCCCGGGCCCGCTCGGCGTCCCGCCCGGGCCGGTCGCACAGCTTCCACCCGTGCGGGCCGATCTCGACCGGCATGCCGGTGAGCACGGCCCCGGCACGGCCCGTCGAGTCCGCCCAGGGCCCGCGCTCGGGCATCTGCACGAAGGACGGCAGCGCGGCGACCCCGGTCGGGACGTCGCCGAGCCGGTCCAGGACGGACGTCTGCGCGTCCAGCACGGCCTCCCCCGGCCACGGGCCGAGCAGGCTGACCCCGGTCACCGTCCGGCACCCGTCACGGTCGCCTGCCCGAGCACGCGCGTCCCCGCGTAGAGCACCAGGGACTGCCCGGCGGCGACGCCCCGGAGCCCCTCCTCGAGCTCGACCTCCACGGCGTCGCCGAGCGAGCGCGCCCGCGCCGGCACCGGTGCGCCGTGCGCCCGGACCTGAGCCTCGCACGCCACCCACTCCCGTGGCGGCGGCACGAACCAGACGGCCCGGTCACCGGCCACCCGGGTCACCGTGAGGAGCTCGGCGGCCCCCACGACGACCGTGTTCGTGGTCGGCCGGACCTCCACGACGTACCGGGGCCGGCCGTCCGGGGCCGGCCGGTCCAGCCGCAGGCCGCGCCGCTGGCCCACGGTGAACGCGTAGGCGCCGTCGTGCCGGCCCACGACCGCCCCCGCGTCGTCGACGACCTCCCCCGGCCGGGACCCGAGCCGCTCCCGGAGGAAGCCCTGCGTGTCGCCGTCGGCCACGAAGCAGATGTCGTACGAGTCCGGCTTCGCGGAGACCCCGAGGCCCCGGTCACGGGCCTCCGCCCGGACCGTGTCCTTCGACGGCACGTCACCGAGCGGGAACATCGAGCGCGCGAGGCGCTCCGGGCCCATGACCGCCAGGACGTAGGACTGGTCCTTGGCGCCGTCCCGCGCCCGGTGCAGCTCCCGGGTCACCGACCCGTCGGGCGACGGCGTGGTCTCGATCCGCGCGTAGTGGCCCGTGCAGACGGCGTCGAAGCCGAGCGCCGAGGCGCGGTCCAGGAGCGCGGCGAACTTGATGTGCTCGTTGCACCGGACGCACGGGTTCGGGGTGCGGCCCGCCTCGTACTCCGCGAGGAAGTCCGCGACGACCGTGTCCTCGAAGCGCTCGGACAGGTCCCACACGTAGTACGGGATGCCCAGGACGTCCGCGGCCCGCCGCGCGTCCCCGGCGTCCTCGATCGAGCAGCACCCGCGCGAGCCCGTGCGGTACTCCGCCCGGTCGCGGGACAGCGCCATGTGGACGCCGACGACGTCGTGGCCCGCCTCCACGGCCCGGGCGGCGGCGACGGCGGAGTCCACTCCGCCGGACAGGGCGGCCAGCACACGCATGCCGGTCAGCGTAGGTCAACGCCACCGGTGCCACGGCCCCACTGCGCCCCGGGGACCCGGCTCAGAAGCGCCCTGCCGCCCGGGCCCGCTCGACGACCTCCGGCAGCACGGCCGAGAGCGCCGCGACGTCGTCGTCGGTGGACGTGCGACCGAGGGAGAACCGCAGCGCCCCGCGCGCCTCGCGCTCGCCGACACCCATCGCCAGGAGCACGTGCGAGGGCTGCGGGACGCCGGCGCGGCACGCCGAGCCCGTCGAGCAGCGGATGCCCCGGCTGTCGAGGAGGTACAACAGCGCGTCGCCCTCGCAGCCGGGGAACGTCAGGTGCGCGTTGGCCGGCAGCCGCTGCCCCGAGGACGGCGCGGCGCCGCGCACCACCGCGTCCGGGACCGCCTCGAGGACGGCCGCGAGCAGGCGGTCCCGCAGGCCACCCACGCGGCGGGCGTGGTCGGGCTGCGCCTGCACCGCGAGGTCCACCGCGACCGCGAGCGCCCGGGCGCCGACGACGTCGACCGTGCCCGAGCGCACGCCGCGCTCCTGCCCGCCGCCGTGGGTCAGCGGCGCCAGCGGCAGCTCGCGCCGCGCCAGCAGCGCCCCGACGCCGACCGGCGCCCCGAGCTTGTGCCCGGAGACGGTGAGCGCGTCCAGCCCCGACGCGGCGAAGTCCACCGGGAGCTGCCCCACCGCCTGCACGGCGTCCGCGTGCACCGGCACGCCGTACCGGTGCGCCAGCTCGACCACCCGCGGCAGGGGCTGCACGGTGCCGACCTCGTTGTTCGCCCACATGACGCTGACCAGCGCCGTGGCGTCGCCGCGAGCGACGAGCTCGGCCTCGAGGGCGCCGAGGTCCAGACGGCCGTCCGCGTCGACCGGCAGGACCACGAGCTCGGCGCCGCAGCGCTCGGCGAGCCACACCGCGGGGTCCAGGACCGCGTGGTGCTCCACCGCGGAGACGAGCACCCGACGACGGCGCGCGTCCTCCCCGGAGCGCGCCCAGTACAGGCCCTTCACCGCGAGGTTGTCCGCCTCGGTGCCCCCGGCGGTGAGGACCACCTCGCTGGGGCGCGCGCCGAGCCGGGCCGCGAGGACCTCCCGCGACTCCTCGACCACCCGACGGGCCGCCCGGCCCGCCTCGTGCAGCGACGAGGCGTTGCCCGTCCGGCCGAGCTGCTCGACGACGGCCTCGACCACCAGCGGGTGCACCGGGGCCGTCGCGGCGTGGTCGAGGTACGTCGACGGGGCGGCGGTCACGGGGCAGGAGTCTACGAAGGGCAGCCGGTGCCGCGGACGCACGGCCGACGCCCGGCTCGTGCCCGGCCGACGGGGCGGCCGTCGGTCGAGCCGGCCGACACCGCCCTCGGCCGAGCGGAGCAGGCGGGGACCGGGAGCCCGGCCTGACATGATCCGCACATGTCGACGGCGCCCGCCCCACCCGCGTTCAGCGGCTCCCGCCTGGGCTGGGGCGACCTGCCCCGTGACCTGCGGGCGCGCATCCAGCAGCTCGCCGGTGCGGAGGTCGTCTCCGAGACGACCGCGACCAACGGGTTCAGCCCCGGCTTCGCGTCCACGCTCGAGCTCGGCGACGGCACGTCCGTCTTCGTCAAGGCCGTCGCCCCGGACCTCAACCCGGTCTCCCCGACGCTCGCGCGGGCGGAGATCCACGTCAACCGCCTCCTGCCGGCGGAGGCCTGCGCCCCGCCGCTGCGCTTCGCCGACGACGACGGCACCTGGGTGCTCCTCGGCTTCGCGGTCGTGGACGGCGCCACGCCGCGGGTCCCGTGGGACCCGGACGAGCTGGACCTCGCCCTGGCGACGGTGGCGCGCCTGGCTCACGTCCCGGCGCCGCGCGGTCTGCGCGACGTGCGGGAGCTGACCGGCGACCTCTTCACCGGCTGGCGCCGGCTGGCCGACGACGACGGCGACCTGCGGGCAGCCCAGGCCGCCGTGCCCGAGCACGCCGACTGGCTCACCCGCGCCCTGCCCCGTCTCGGCGCGTGGGAGGACGCCGGGGTCGCGGCGACCGCCGGGGACCGGCTCGTCCACGCCGACCTGCGCGGGGACAACATGCTCGTCGAGCACCTCCCCGGCGGCGCACGCCGGGTGTGGCTCGTGGACTGGCCGCACGCCTCGAGCGGCGCGGCGGTCATGGACGTCGTCGGCATGCTGCCCTCGGTCGCCATGACGGGGGGCGGCCCTGCGGCGGAGGTCTTCGCGCGCTACCCGGGTGCCGCCTCGCTGGACCCCCGGGACGTGCGGGACGTCCTCGCCGGCATCGCCGGGTACTTCGTGCGCAGCGCGGTGCAGCCGCCCCCGCCGGGCATCCCCAACCTGCGCGCGTTCCAGCTCGCCCAGGGCCGCGCGGCCCTGGACTGGCTGCGCGCGCTGGAGGCCTGAGCCGCCAGGGCGGGTGTCAGCCCTCGCCGGCCTCCGCGCGCAGGCGCCGGACCTCGGCAGCCGCCTGGGGCAGCACGGTGGTGAGGTCCCCGACGATCCCGTAGTCCGCGATCTCGAAGATCGGGGCCTCCGGGTCGTTGTTGATCGCGACGATCGTCCCGGAGGACTGCATGCCGCCGCGGTGGTGCACCGCACCGGAGACACCCGCGCCGACGTAGAGGCGCGGGGCGACCGTCACGCCCGTCTGGCCGATCTGCGCCTCGTGGCCGATCCAGCCCTCGTCCGTCGCCACGCGCGTCGCCCCGACGGCGCCGCCGAGCGCGTCCGCGAGGTCCTCCACGTGGCTGAAGTCGCCGTTCGTGCCGCGACCGCCGACGACGACGACCTGCGCCTCGGTGAGGCTGGGCCGCTCGGAGACGGGGCGCTCGGTGCGCTCGACGACCTCCGCGCCGCGGGTCTCCCCGGCGACGGCGGCGTCGTGCGCGACCAGCTCGGGGACCCCGGCGCCGTCGACCGCCTCGGCCGGCACCGCGTTGGCCTTGAGCGCGACGACCGCGCGGTCCGCGGTGACGACGCTGCGCAGCGTCCACGTGCCCGCGAACGCCTGCTGGACGGTGACGAGCGCGCCGTCGTCGGCCCGCTCGATCCCGGCGGCGTCGACGACGAGGCCGGCCCGCAGCGCGAAGGCGAGGTGCGCGGACGCCTCCTTGTTCTCGAAGGTCGAGGTCAGCAGCACGGTGCGGGCGCCGGTGGCCTCGACGGCGACGCCGAGGAGCCGCGCGACCGTCGCCGGGAGCAGCCCCGCCGGGTCGAAGGCCAGGTGGTGGACGACGACGGCGCCGTGCGCGCCGAGCGTCGCCAGCACGTCGGCCGACGGCGCGTCCGCCCCGAGCCACAGGGCCTCCGGCCGGCCCAGGGCGCGGGCGGCGGTGAGCAGCTCCAGCGCCGGGTTGCGGACCGTCGCGCCCTGGTGGTCGACGACGACGAGGACGACGTCCCGCTCGCCGGGGCCGGTGTCGGACGAGGTCATGACGCTCCTTCAGACGAGGCGGTTCTCGACGAGGTACGCGGCGAGCCGCGTGCCCGCCTCCCCGTCGTCGGTCACGAGCACGCGGTTCTCCCGCGGGGGGCGGGGCGTCGCCTCGAGGACCCGGGTCCGGGCGCCTGCCTCCCCCACGGCGGCAGGGTCGACACCGAGGTCGGCGAGCGACCACGCCGTCACCGGCTTCTTCCGCGCCGCCATGATCCCCTTGAAGTTCGGGTAGCGCGGCTGGTTCGACTGGTCGGTGACGCTGACGACGGCGGGCAGCGGGGCCCGGACCACCTCGGTCGCGTCGTCCAGGTCCCGGCGCACGCGCACGGCATCGCCCTCGACCGTCAGCTCGGCGGCGAGGGTCGCCTGGGCGATCCCCAGCTCGGCGGCGAGCAGCGACGGCACGACGGACATGAGGCCGTCGAGGGCCGCCATGCCCGTGACGACCAGGTCGACGGCGCCGTCCTCGCCGATCCGGCGGACGGCGGCGGCGAGCACGCCGGCGGTCGCGAAGACGTCCGAGCCCGCGAGCGCGTCGTCGGTGACGTGGACGGCGCCGT
>NZ_CAMPHH010000041.1 GCF_946885855.1 uncultured Actinotalea sp.
GGTCTCAGCCCGTGTCCGGGTCCGAGCCGAAGGCCCGACCCCCGGGCTCGACGAACAGCGCGAGCAGCTGGCCGATGTCGTGGCCCGCCTCGCGGGGGTGCCGGAACTGCAGGTCGGGGTTCACGGCGTACTCGTTGCGCCGGCCGACGCGGGTCCGGGTCACGAACCCGGCCTCCACGAGGTCGGCCAGGATCCCCTGCGTCGCACGCTCGGTGATCCCGACCAGGGCGCTGAGGTCGCGCACCCTCGCCTGCGGGTCGTTGGCGACGGCGATGAGCACGCGGGCGTGGTTCGTCAGGAAGGTCCACGTCCGCGCGGGCACCCCGTCGTCCGTCCGCACGCGTCCCACTCTACGGACTCCATTCGCATGAAGTTCTTTTCATGTGTTTGTCTTCGGCCATGCCCGTGATCGACATCCTGCTCGGCTCCCTGCCCGCCGTCGTCCTCCTGCTCGCCGCGGCACTCCCGCCGGCCCGCGGCCGCACCGCCGTCGGCGCGGCGGCCGTGGCGACGGTCGCCGCGGCCACCGTCGCGGCGCTCGGCGTCCTCGAGCCGTACCGCGCCGCGGTCGCCGTCCTTACGGCGCTGCTCGCCCTGGTCCTGACCCGCTTCTCCCTGCGGCACCTGGACGGTGACCCCTCCCGACACCGGTACGACCGTCTGCTCCTGCTCACCGCCGGGGCAGCCGTCCTCGCCGTCACCACGCAGGACCTGCTCGTGCTGCTGGCCGCCTGGGTCCTCACCGGGGCCGCGCTGACGCCCCTGGTCGGGCACCACCGGGGCGCCGCGTCCGCCGCCTCGGCCCGTGCCGTCCGCGCCCTGCGGCGCAGTCGCGCCGTCGGCGACGCCGCCCTGCTCGCCGCAGTCGCCCTGCTCGTGACGGCTGCCGGGACCACCTCGCTCCCGGATGTCGTGGCGTGGGCCGAGGGCACGAGCTCCCCTGTGCTGACCGCTGCCGGGGCGGCCCTGCTCGTCACCGCGGCCGCCCGCGCCGGGCTCGTGCCCTTCGCCCGCTGGGTGCCGCTCAGCGTCGTCGCGCCGGCGCCGGTGTCCGGCCTGCTGCACGCGGGCGTGGTCAACGCCCCGGTCGTCCTGCTGCTCCAGCTCCGCCCGGTCTGGGACGACGGCCTGCTCGCCGCGGCCCTGGCCGTCGTCGGCCTCGGCACCGCCGCGTGGACCTTCCCGCGCCTGCTCGTCCGCGCGGACGTCAAGACGCGGCTGGCGTGGTCCACGACCGCACAGATGGGCTTCATGCTCGCGCTGCTGGCCGTCGGCGCCCACGCCGCCGCGATCCTCCACCTGGTCCTGCACGGCACCTACAAGGCGATGGCCTTCCTCACCGCGGGGGACCAGATCTCCCGTGCCCGCCGCGACGCCGCCCCGACGACGTCGCCGCGCACCCGGGCACTCGGCGCGGCCGCCGGCCTGGCCGCCGGCGCAGCCCTGGTCGCCGTCGACGGCGGCCTGAGCCACCCGCTCACGGCGGCGGCGGTCCTCGTCGCGGCGGCAGCCGGTGGGCACGGCCTCCTGACGCTGCACGCCGCCGCGTCGACGCGCCTGGTGGCAGCCGCCGTCGGCGTGGCCGCGCTCGCCGCGACCCTCGCGGGCGTCCGCGCCCTGGCCGACCTGCTCCGCCTTCCCCTGGAGGCCGACGGGCCGCTCGCCTGGGCCGCCTCGGCGGTCGTCCTCGCGCTCGGCGCCGCCGGTGCCTGGCTGCGGTCCGCGCGTCCGGTGCCGGTGTGGGCGGCGCTGCACCGCCTGGGGGACCCCGTCCTGCCCCGGGTCCCGGGACCGTCACGCCGGGAGCGGGCGACCGCGGACCCCGAGGCGGTCCGGTCGATCCTCGCCCGGACCGGCGACACCTCGGTCCGGGCCTGCGATGCGGTCGCGACGCAGGTCCACGCCGCTGCGGAGGCGGTCCCGCCGTCGTGGGGCTGGCAGCGCTTCATCGCGACGAACCCGCTCCTGCCGGACGCGGCGGACGGCTTCGAGGCCGCCGTGCGTGCCGCGGCCGCCCGCGGGTGGACGCCCGTCCCCGGCCTCGAACCGCCGTCCGCCCGGGTGCGGGCGGCCGGCTCGCCCGTCGCAGCCGGTGAGGCCTCCGAGCCCGCCCGCGCCACGCGCGCGGAACGGACCGTCGACACCCTCGTCGCCTCATGGCTCGCCGCCTGGTCGGACGCGGGCGACACCCCCTGGCCCGCACCCGGTCGTGACCGTGCGCTGTGGCGCTGGTTCCGTGAGGTCGCGGTGCACGACCGCTCCCTGCGTCGCACGCTCGTGCGGGCGGGACTCGCCCCGCGCGGGGCGGATGCCGCCACCGTCCGCGGCGTCCTGCCCGCCGACGCGGTCGGGCTCCTCGCCGCGCTGGCCGACGGTGGGGACGTGACGGACTGGGCCCGCGCCACGCTGCTCCGCCTGCCCGGGTGGGCGGGCTACCTCGGTCGCCGCGGCACCCGCGCGGCCGCCCTCGACAGCTCGGCGCTGCTGGACCTCCTCGCCGTGCGCGCGGTCGCCGTGCTCGCCGTGACCGGCGCCCTCCCCGACGTCACCGCGGGCGCCGGGACCGAGGACGCGCGCGACGACGCGGTCAGCACGGGCACTGGCCCGGCCGCCGACCCCGTCACCGACCGGGTCGCCGCCGCCCTCGTGACGCTCGAGCGGCACGAGGCAGGGTTGCGCTCGGATCTCCTCGCCCTCCTGGACCGCCCGTCGGCGCCCGCGGCGGCGCGCGCGACCGCGGACCTGGTCTTCTGCATCGACGTGCGCAGCGAGCCGTTCCGTCGGCATCTCGAGGCGGAGGCGGACGTCCGGACGATCGGCTTCGCCGGGTTCTTCGGCTTCGGCGTGGCGCGCACGTGCGGCACGGGCCGGGCCGCGACGACGACGGACCGCCTGCCGGTGCTCGTGGCACCGGCGACGAGCGTCCGCGAGGAGGTGGACGTCCGCCCGGACGTGTCCGCCCTCCTCCTGCGCGCGCTGCGGGGCGCGCTCGACGCGCCGGGCGGCGGGTTCGCGGCGGTCGAGGTCGCGGCGCTCAAGGGCCTGGGCCAGGCGGCCCTCACCCTCGTGCCGTCCGCGCGGCCCGTCCCGGAGGTCGCCGTCGGCGAGCTCGTCGCCGACGGCGAGGCGTGGCCGAGCCTCGTCGAGGCCGCCGTCGGCCTCGTACGGGCCACCGGTCTGCACGGGCCGCGGACGGCGCCCGTCGTCGCCCTCGTCGGTCACGGCAGCACCTCGACGAACAACCCCGCCGAGTCCGCGTTCGACTGCGGGGCGTGCGGCGGCAGCCGAGGAGCGTTCAACGCCCGGCTCGCCGCGGCGACGCTCAACGCCCCGGCCGTCCGGGAGAGGCTCCGCCAGGAGGGGCTCGCCCTGCCGGCGGACACGGTGGTGGTCGCCGCCGAGCACGACACGGCGCTGGACGTCGTGCGGCTCTACCCGGGCGCCCCGGCGGCCGACACCGCGCCCCTCGTCGCGGCACTGGACGCAGCGGGCCGGCGCACTGCTGCCGAGCGCGCTGCGCGGCTGCCCGGGGCTCCGCGGTCCCTGTCTCCCGAGCGGGCGGCCCGGCACGTGCGGCGCCGGGCGCTCGACGGCAGCGAGGTCCGCCACGAGTGGGGCCTGGCGGGCAACGCGTACTTCGTCGCGGCCCCGCGGGAGCTCACCCGCGGCGTGGACCTCGGCGGCCGGTCGTTCCTGCACGAGTACGACGCCTCCGCGGACCCCGACGGCGCCCTGCTCGAGACGATCCTCACCGCGCCGGTGGTCGTGGCGCACTGGATCAACGCGCAGTACCTCTTCTCCGCCGCGGACCCGCTCCACCTCGGCGCGGGCAGCAAGACGGCGCACAACCCCGTCGGCGCGCTTGGGGTCCTCGCCGGGCCGGGCGGCGATCTCCTGACGGGGCTCGCCGAGCAGTCGGTCCGGTACGACGGCACGCCCGTGCACGACCCGGTGCGGCTGCTCACGGTCGTCGCCGCCGAGCCGCGGGCGGTCGACGCCGTGCTCGAGCGTCACCCGCACGTCGCGGCGCTCGTCACGGGCGGGTGGGTCCACCTCGTCGCCCTCGACCCCCGCGGCGGGACCGCCCTGCGCCGCACCGCGGCCGGCTGGCTGCCCGAGGACGCCCACCGCGCCGCGAGGGTGGCCGACCGGCCCGACAAGCGCCACGAAAACCGGCACGAGCGGCGCCGTGGCGACGAGGACCTCGACGGCCGGTTCGCGGAGGTGTTCTCGGGCTGAGCCCCGACCGACGAACCGGCTCAGGACAGGCCAGGACAGGTCGGGACAGGTCAGGACGCGGTCAGGACGGGGCGGGCGTGGTGACGCCCGCCCCGTCGTCGTCGGCCGCCAGCAGGACCGTGCTGACCAGCCGACGACGGCGCCCGGGGCCGGGCTCGAGCGCGAGACGCGGGAGCAGCACGGCGCGCAGGTCCGCGACGAGGTCGGCGAGCTCGTCCTCGGACAGGTGCAGCGCGAGGACGCGGTAGCCGACGCCGTCCCGGGCCAGGTCGACGTCGCCGGAGCCCAGGTAGCGGTCGAACTCCCCGAGCAGGTTCAGCATGAACACGAGGAAGCCCTGCCGGTGCTCCTCGACCGACATCCCCGCGGCGGCCGCCGCGTCGATGTACGCGGCGGTCTCGCGGAGCCGGTAGGTCCGTTCGACCGCGCCGCGGACGCGCCGTTCCGCCACGACCTCGAGCACGCCACCCTCGACGAGGGTCGCGACCTGCCGGTACAGGGTCGCGGTGGGCACGTCGGCGAGGGCGTCGGCGAGCTGCCCGGTGGTCAGGGCCCGGGCACCCAGGAAGGCCTGCGCGATGCGCAGCCGCACGGGGTGCAGGACGACGTCGACGGGGGTCAGTGCCATGCCGCCACCCTACGCACCCCTCTCATGCTTGACAATATTCTCATTCTCGCGAATAGTCGCCCCATGACGACGATCCGGCTCACCCCCGAGGCCCTGTCGGTCCGCCTCACCCGCCTCGAGAAGCTGGCCGGGCTGCTGCGCGACGCCGACGTGCCGCTCGCGGCGGTCCGGGAGGTGGACGTCGTCCCCGACGGCGCCGCCGCAGCGCGCGGCCTGCGCTCCCCCGGGCTCGGCCTGCCCGGCATCCGGCTGGTCGGGACGTGGCGCGGCCGCGGGCACCGAGCCTTCGTCGCGGTGCACGGCCGTCAGCCCGCCGTCCGGATCCGGCTGGAGGGCGCGCGCTGGACCGAGCTGCTCCTCGGCGTCGAGGACCCGCACGCGACGGCCGAGGCGGTCCGCCGGGCCGTCGCCACCCACCGCACTGGCAGCACTGAGCCCACCTGACAGCACCGACAGCACCGAGCCCCGCCGACCGGGGCCGACCCGCGCCGCCGGCACCGACCCGCACCGACTCGCACCACCTCGGACCGCCCTCGTGCGGCGCCGGCCGCACCGACCTCGCCCAGCACCAGCCACCCAGGAGCACCCTTGCCCACCTCGACCCTCCGCTTCACCTCCGCCGGTGAGACGCTCGTCGGGACCCTCACGACCCCCGACGGTGACGGTCCCTTCCCCACCGCCCTGGTCCTGCCCGGCTCCGGGCCCGTGGACCGCGACTCCGACGCGAAGCAGCTCCGGCTGGGCATCACCCGCGAGATCGCCGAGGCCCTCGCCGCCGCGGGGTGGGCGACCTACCGCTACGACAAGCGCGGTGTCGGCGAGAGCACCGGCAGCTTCCTCGCCACGGGCCTCACGGACGTCGTCGACGACGCGCGCGCAGCGGTCGCGGCGCTCCGAGCGCGGCCGGAGGTGCAGGCCGACCGGCTCCTGGTCGTCGGCCACAGCGAGGGGGCCCTCGTCGCCGGCGCGCTGGCCGCGGGCGCCACCGACCTCGCCGGTGTCGCCCTGCTCAGCGCCTCCGCGACCCCCGGCGAGCAGCTCCTGCGCTGGCAGGCCGAGCAGATCGCCCCGACGCTGCCGGCACCGGTCCGGCTGCTCCTGCGCGCCTTCCGGACGGACCTGGTGCGACAGGTGAGCAAGAACCACGAGCGCCTGCGCGCGACGACGACGGACGTGGCGCGCGTCGGGGGACGCCGCCTCAACGCGCGGTGGCACCGCGAGTTCATGGCGCACGACCCCAGGACGGACCTCGCGCGGATCACCGCACGCGTCCTCGCCCTGACCGGGGCCAAGGACCTCCAGACGCCGCCCTCGGACGTGGACGTCATCGGCAGGACGGTGGCCGGCCCGGTGCGGACGCTCGTGGTCGACGACGTCAGCCACATCCTGCGGACCCAGCCCGGCGCGCCGACCGTCTCCTCGTACCGCAAGGACGTCCGCCACCCCGTCGACCCTCGCGTCCTCGCGGAGCTCGTCGCATGGGCCCACGAGCTGCTGGAAGCATGACCGACCACGGCGGCCCGACCTCCGCCTAGCCACGCCTGACCTGCGAGGACAAGGGTGAAACGGACACTCGGCGACCTTTCGGGTGATCTTGCCCGTTTTGCCCCTGTGAACTTCACCCGAGCTGCCCGGAAGTCGTAGACCGGACGGGCGAAACCCGCCAGGATCACCTCAAGGCCGCGCCCTGCCGGCCGACCTGATCACCACTGGCGATCGCGCCTCCCGGAGCCCCGCTCCGGCGGGCGGCAGGGGACGGCTCCGCGCCGGGATCGTCATTGACGAGAGGCTAACGATCATGGACAAGTGGCGTACCGCGAAGAACAGCACCATCGTCCGCATCTCCGCGAGCGCGGCGACGCTCGTCGCGGTGGCAGCGACCGTCGGCGCCGGGTGGAAGTGGTTCTGAGCGAAGACACCAGCCGCGGCGGCGCCCGAGCACCAGGGGCGCCGCCGCGGCTTCTCTTTGCCTACGTCGCACTCGTCTCGCTCCTCGGTCTCCTCGGACTGGTCGTCGCCACCGTCAGGACCGACTGGTCCGGCATCGCCTCCTCGCCCTTTCTCGGCGCCACCGTCTTCCTGGTCCTGGCAGCCATCGTCGGCGAGCTCCGCCCTCTCGTCCTCACGCGGAACGACCAGCCGAGCGAGACGCTGTCGACCTCCGCGCCCTTCGTCCTCGCACTGGTACCCATCGCGGGCGTCGGTGTCGCGGTCCTGGTGCAGGCTGTCGCCAGCATCGCCGACGACCTCATGTGGCGCCGGGACTGGCGCAAGTCGGCGTTCAACACGGGCCAGTACGTGCTCAGCGTCCTCACGGCACGACTCGTGTTCTGCCTGATCACCGGCGAACCGTTCTTCGGTCCTCCCCGCCCGGTCAGCTCGTCGGAGATCCTCCCGCTCCTGGCCGGCGGCATGGCGATGGTCCTCGTCAACCGCTTCCTGGTGGCCTTCGTCATCAAGCTCGCCTCGGGCCAGTCGCTGCGCGCCGTCGTCGGTCACGACGCTCGCTTCCACGCGGCGACGCACCTCGTCCTGCTCTGCATCGGCGGTGTCGCGGCCGACGTCGCGGAGGACGGTGCGGCCGTGCTCGTCCTGCTGGCAGCCCCCGTCGCGGCGGTCTACCTCACGACCGACGCCGCCATCCGCCACGCGCACCAGGCCTGGCACGACTCGCTGACGAACCTGGGCAACCGGGACCGGCTCCACCAACAGCTCGGACGGGCCATGCCGGGCTCGGCGAGCGATCACGGCGCTGGCTCCGGGCCCGGCCTCGTCCTCCTCGACCTGGACCACTTCAAGGACATCAACGACACGCTCGGGCACCCCGTCGGGGATCAGCTCCTCAAGCAGGTCGCCGACCGGCTGCGCAACGCGGTCGAGGACGACGACGTCGAGCCCTGCCGGCTCGGCGGCGACGAGTTCGCCGTCGTCGTCGACGGGGACCTGAGCCAGACGCTCGCCGTCGCCCACGCCCTCCTCGCCTCCCTCGAGCAGCCCATGCGTCTCGGCGAGCTCGAGCTCCTCGTGCGCGCGAGCGCCGGCGTCGCCGTCGCGCCCGAGCACGGCGCGGACGCCGAGACGCTCATGAAGAACGCCGACATCGCGCTGTACCACGCCAAGCTCGAGCGGGACCGGATCAGCGCGTACTCGGCCGAGTTCGACGTCAATACCGTCGAGCGGCTCCAGCTGCTCGCGGACCTGCGGACGGCGCTGGACACCGGCCAGCTCACCGTCGCCTTCCAGCCCCAGGTCGACCTCGTGACGCGCCGCACGGTCGGCCTCGAGGCCCTGGTGCGGTGGGAGCACCCGACCCGGGGCTTCGTGCCGCCGGACGACTTCATCCCGCTCGCGGAGAACTCGGGCCTCATCGGCGAACTGACCACCCACGTGCTCGACATCGCGCTGTCCGCTCTCGCGGACTGGCGGGACCTCGGCCACGACGTGCTGCTCGCGGTCAACCTGGCGGCCCGCCAGATGTCCGACCTGGCCCTGCCGCGCACGGTCCAGGACGCCCTGACGCGCCACGACATCCCGGCCGCCGCCCTCATCCTCGAGGTCACCGAGACCGGCATCCTGTCCGACCCCGCCCGGGTCGACGCGGTCATCACCGCGCTGCGCGAGACCGGCGTCGCCATCGCGGTCGACGACTACGGCACGGGGCATGCGTCGCTGAACTACCTCAAGCGCCTGGAGATCGACGAGCTCAAGGTCGACCGCTCCTTCGTCAGCGACATGGGCAGTGACCACCACGACTTCGTCATCGTCCGCTCGACCATCGCCCTCGCACGGGACCTCGGCCTGCGGGTCGTCGCCGAGGGCATCGAGGACGAGGAGACGACGACGGCGCTGCGCGACATGGGCTGCCACGTCGGCCAGGGCTACCACCTCGGCCGCCCGACCACGCGCGCCGCCGTCGTCGCGCGCCTCGACGCCGAGCGAGCGACCGTCGGGGCGCGCACGCGCTCGGACGGCGGCCCGGACGAGCCCGTGCTGCCCGCCGTCCCGCGCGCCCGCGGCGCGGCAGACTGATCCGGTGCTCCTCCTCGCCGCCTGCCTGCTCGCGGTCCTGTCGCCGCTCGTCGTCGGGCGCTGGCCCGCCGGCCTGCTCCTGCACCGCTGGCGCTTCCCGCTGCTCGTCTGGGCGACCCTCCTGGTCCAGGCCCTGCTGCTCGAGGTGCCGCTGCCGGCCACCGTGGCGCGCGTCGGGCACGTCCTCACCTACGTCGCGGCGCTGGTGTTCCTCTGGCTGAACCGGCGCGTCGCCGGGGCGCTCGTCGTCGCCGCGGGGGCGGCGTCCAACGGCCTGACGATCGCCCTCAACGGCGGGGTCCTCCCCGCGGACCCGGCCGCCGTCGCCGCCACGGGCCGGGTGGAGACGGGCGACTTCGCGAACTCCGCCGTCGTCGCGGACCCGGTGCTGCCGTGGCTGGGCGACGTCTTCGCCTGGCCGGCGCCGCTCCCGCTCGCGAACACCTTCAGCGTCGGCGACGTCCTCATCCTGCTCGGCGTGGCCGTCGCGGCGTGGACGCACACGGCGCGCCTCGGCCGCACGCCGGCGGGTGATGGCGTGCCGGACGGTGACGGCACGTCACCCGCACCGGGGACGCCGGACGACGACGACGCCCCGCTCCCCGACCGCGCGGGGTCCTGACCCGCGTCCTCGCGGCCCCCTCGCGGCACCCGACGGCACCCGACGGCACTCGCCGGCACCCCGTCAGCGCAGCTCGTCAGGGCAGCCGCTGCCGGTCAGACGCCCTCGTCCGGGACGACCCCCGACGCCGTGCGGACGCTGTGCCGCTCGCCCCGCCGTGGCGGGACGTAGGTGCAGACGTCCCCGGCGCACAGGACGGGCTTCTCCTTCGCGAAGCGGCGGGCGAGGGAGCACCCCACGCAGATCCCGAACGCCGTCTCGAGGAAGAGCAGCGCGAGGCACACCCCGCAGAACGCGAGCGCGGCCATCTCGGGCAGCCCCAGCAGCCCGAGCGACGCGCACGCGGCGAGGGCGAACACGACACCGCCCGCCCAGGCCACCGTCTTCGGCTGCGCGGCGACCCACTCGGGTCGCTGCCGCCGCACGATCCAGGCCCCGACGACGAGGCTCGGGGCGAACCGGGTCCCCGCGAACAGCCGCAGGTACATGTCGACGAGGAACACCACCGCGAACGTCCGCACCGGGCGCACGTCGCCGCTCGTCAGCGCCGTCATCCACGCACTGAACCCGCCGAGGAAGAGCAGGCCGGCCCCGGCCCGCACGGCACGTTCGTCGAGCACGGGCACGTCCAGGCCGTCCACCCACTCGCCGACCACCGGCTGTCGCGACCTGTCGTCCGCCATGGTCGCGATGATACCCCGAGGGGTATATGCGCCACGACCCGCGGTACGACCCGCGGTGCGACCCGCGGGCTTGCCTCCGCACCATGACCCCGGCCTACGGTGCCGCATGGCCCCCGGTCCGACCGCCACGACGGCGCCGAACGCGCCCGGCTGCGAGGTGCTGCACGACGGCCTGCTCCAGGAGCCGGTGGCAGCGGTGTCCAGCCTCGCGTACGTCGTGGCCGCCGTCGTCGTGCTCGTCCTGGCACGGCGCGGAGGGACGCGCCCGCGCGACGTGGCCGCGTACGCCGCCCTCGTCGCGGGGGTCGGGGTCGGCTCGTTCGTCCAGCACGGCCCGGACCCGGCGTGGTCCGACCTCGCCCACGACCTCCCCCTCGCCGCCACCCTCTGCCTCGTCGCCGCCGACGGCGTCGCGGCGCTCCGCGGCCGGGCCCGTCCCTGGTGGTGGTGGGTCGCGCCGACGGCGGCGCTGGTGCCGGCGATCCTGCTCGTGCCGCGCCCGGCGGACGCCGCCCAGGCGGTGGTGGCCGCGGTCGCCGTCGTCGTGACGCTGGTGCGGGCGCACGCCGTGCCCCGCGTCCGCGGCCGGGCGCTCACCGCCGTGGGCCTGCTCGGGCTCGGCTCGCTGATCGGCTCGCTGTCCCGGGCCGGCGGGCCCCTGTGCGACCCGGACAGCCTCTGGCAGGGCCACGCCGTGTGGCACGTCCTGTCCGCGGCGGCCCTGGTGGTCCTGGCGCCCGTCGTCGCGAACGGCGGGTCCTACCCCGGCCGGCCGGGCTCCGCTCAGCCCTCCGGCGCGACGTCGGCCGGCCCGCGCTCGAGCGGCAGGGCGAGCTCCCGGAGCCGCTCGTAGGTCGGCTCCAGGGCGTGGTAGAGGTCGCCGAACAGCGGCCGCAGGCGCGCGTACACCGCGGCGTCGTGCTCGTCGGGCTCCACCCGGGAGCCCACCTCGAGGAGCTCGGAGGCGACGTCGACCGAGTCCACGAGCTCGAGCGCCTCCATCCCGAGCACGGCCGCGCCGAACGCCGACCCCTCCTCGCTGGCCATGAGGTCCACCCGCAGCCCGAAGGCGTCGGCGAGCACCTGCCGCCACAACGGGCTGCGCATCGCGCCGCCGGTCGCCCGGATCTGCGTCACCTCCAGGCCGGCGTCGCGCAGCGACTCCAGGACGACGGCGAGCTGGAGGGCCACGCCCTCCAGGGCCGCCCGCAGGAGGTGGGCCCGGCCGTGCGCGCGCGTGAGGCCGACGTACGCGCCCCGCGGCACGGCGCTCCAGTGGGGCGCCCGCTCGCTGAGGAGGTACGGGAGCATGAGCAGACCGCCGGACCCCGCCGGCACCTCCGCGGCGAGCTCGAGCAGCGCCTCCTCGGCCTCCGGGCCCAGGTCCGGCGCCAGGGCGTCCCCCGCCCACTGCAGCACGACCCCGCCGTTGTTGATCGCCCCGCCGACCACCCACCGGCCCGGGGTCAGCGCGTAGCAGAACACCCGGCCGCGGGGGTCGACCACCGGCCGGTCGACGACGACGCGCAGCGCCCCGCTCGTGCCCACCGAGCAGGCGGCCACGCCGGGCAGCACCGCACCCACGCCGAGGTTCGCGAGCGGGCCGTCGGCGGCGCCGACGACGACCGGCGTGGCGCCGGGCAGCCCGAGCGCCACGGCCTCCGCAGGCAGGAGGCCCGGCAGCACGTGCGTCGTCGGGACGAGCGCCGGCAGCTGCGCGGGCGTGACGCCCGCGAGCGCCAGCGCCTCGCGGTCCCAGTCGAGCGCCGCGAGGTCCAGCAGGCCCGTCGCCGACGCCACGGAGTGGTCGACGACGAGCGGGCCGCACAGCCGCAGCAGCACGTACTCCTTGATGCCCACCCAGGTCCGGACCGCGGCGAACAGCTCGGGGTCCTCCTCGCGGAACCACACCAGCTTGGGCAGTGGGGACATCGGGTGCAGCGGGGTCCCGGTCCGCCGGTGCAGCGCCAGGCCGCCGTCGGCCGCGCGCAGGCGCTCCGCCTGCGTCGACGCCCGGGTGTCCGCCCACGTCACGACGGTGGTGAGCGGCACGCCGTCGGCGTCGAGGCCGAGCAGGCTGTGCATGGCAGCGCTGAACGACAGCCCGGCGACGCGCTGCGCCCCGACCTCCGCCACGACGTCGCGCACGGCGGCCCGCACTGCCGCGAGGATGAGCTCCGGGTCCTGCACGGCGTGCCCCGGCGCGGGCTCGTCGAGCGGGTACCCGTGCGAGGCGGCGGCGACGACCCGGCCGTCCTCGAAGGCGACGGCCTTGGTGCTCGTGGTCCCCAGGTCCACCCCGACGACGACGTCCCGTGGCTGGCTCACGTCGGCATCCTCCCTCAGACGACGACGAACA
This sequence comes from uncultured Actinotalea sp., assembly GCF_946885855.1. The sequence continues at coordinate 12,561 of NZ_CAMPHH010000041.1, forward strand.
CGACGCCGACGAGGGCGAAGGCGAGCACGGACTGCAGCGACTGCTGCACCGTCCACGTCTTCAGCGTCGTCTTGACGTCCATGCCCATGAGCCGGCCGACGAGCCAGAAGCCCGAGTCGTTGACGTGGCTGGCGAACACCGAGCCCGCTGCGGTGGCGAGGACGATGCACGCGATCTGCAGGGCGGAGTAGTCGCCCGCCGCCACGGCGGGCGCCATGAGGCCGGCGGCGGTGACGAGCGCGACGGTCGCGGAGCCCTGCGCCACGCGGAGCACGACGGCGATGAGGTAGGCGGCCACGATGACCGGCAGGCCCAGGCTCTCGAGGGAGTCCGAGAGGGCGTCGCCGATGCCCGAGGCGCGCAGCACGCCGCCGAACATGCCGCCCGCGCCCGTGATGAGGATGACCGACGCCACGGGGCCGAGGGAGGAGTCGAGGACCTTCTCCAGCGCCGTGCCGGTCTCCCCGCGCCGCGTGCCGAGCACGATCGCCGCGACGAGCACCGAGATGAGCAGCGCGACGCCGGAGGTGCCGAGCATCGTCAGGACCTGGGCCCAGGCCGCGTCCTGGTCGATGACGCCGGCGGTGCCGAGGGCGTCGACACCGGTGTTCATGAAGATGAGGACGAGCGGCAGCGCCAGGACGCCGACCACGGCACCGACCGACGGCGGGTTGGCCGGCTGGTCGTCGTCGAGGGAGCCGAACAGCGCCGGAACGGGGAGCGGGTACCGCGAGCCGACCCGCTTGCCCCACAGGTAGCCGGAGACGTACCAGACCGGGAACGCGAGGATCACGCCGACGAGCAGGACCAGGCCCAGGTTGGCCTCGTACAGCTCCGTGGCGGCGACCGGTCCGGGGTGCGGCGGGAGGAACACGTGCATCACGGAGAACGCGGCCGCCGCCGGGATGCCGTAGAGGAGCACGTTCGTGCCGCCCATGCGTCGGGCCACCGCGAAGATGATCGGCAGCATGACGACGAGGCCCGCGTCGAAGAAGATGGGGAACCCGACGAGCAGCGAGGCGAGGCCGAGGGCGAACGCCGCCCGCTTCTCACCGAACGCCCCGACGAGCCGCTCGGCCAGCACCCGCGCCCCGCCGCTGTGCTCGACGAGCTTGCCGAGCATGGCCCCGAGCCCGATGAGCAGCGCCACGGTGCCGAGGGTTCCGCCGAACCCGTCGATGAGGGTCGGCACGATGAGGCCGGTCGGGATCCCCGTCGCCAGGGCGGTCACCAGCGAGACGACGATGAGCGTGAGGAACGCGTGCAGCCGGAAGCGGATGACGAGCACGAGGATGAGCACGATCGCCGCCGCCGCGATGAGCAGCAGCGGTCCCGCGCCGAGGGTCTGGGTCCATTCGGTGTCGTCCACCCGCATCTCCTTCGATCTCGTGGCGGTGACCCACCGGAGACCGGATGCTGCGGACCCCTGCGCGCCCCCCGTGCGCGCCGTGGCGGCTGTGCCGACGGCGTCCATGACCGTTTCACAGGACGGGGGCTCCTGCATCCCGACGGCACGGCGCCCGCGCTGCCATCCCGCACCGGTGGCTCGGAGGCCGCGTCGCGCGCCTCGGTCGGCGGGCCGCCGTCGACCGGCGGGATGACGGGGGGAGAGAGGGTCTCCGCCGTCCGGTGGACGAGGTCCCGCCCCGGCTGCGGGAAGATGGGACCGCTTCCGCGGGCTGCGGGGCACTCGTCGCAGGGAGGACCGGGTTGGGCAACGTCGTGGTGGGCGTCGCGGGGGGCGCGTTGCTCCTCACGGGCATCGCCCTGCTCGTCCTTCCCGGCCCGGGCTTCGTCCTCGTGGCCGCCGGGCTGGCGATCCTCGCCACGCGCTTCGCGTGGGCCGAGCGGCCCCTGGCCTACGCCAAGCACAAGGCGCGCCAGGGCGTGGCGGAGGTCCGCCGCAGCCGCCTGCGCGCCTCGGCCTCCGTGGTCTTCGCGCTCGGCCTCGTCGGCGTCGGCGTCGCCCAGATCCTCGGCGCCGACCTGCCCTTCATGAACCTGGCCTCCGCGATCCTCATGATCGGTAGCGGTGTCGTCCTGGTGGGCACGGTGGTGCACGCGCGTCTGACGCACGGCCGCCACGAGGCCGGGCCGCCGCGCTGACCCGCGGTCGCTGCCGCTCCCGGCCGCCCCTCCTGAGCGCACGCTGAGCCCGGCTGAGCGTCACCCCAGCCTGGGGTCACTCCTCCAGGTGAGAGTCGTCGCGGAGGACCGTGACCGCTTGCCCGATATGTCCGTGCGGCCGACGATGGTCATGGCGGCCGACGTCCGGCCGGCGGACACCGCGGAGGGACGAGCCATGCCGGCAGCGACAGGACCGGGGCGAACCGCGCTCCCCCAGCAGCACGACATCGCGCTGGACCGGGACCGCATCCGCCGACGGCGCTTCTACCGCTTCGCCGCCGTCGTCATCCTCGTCGAGGCCTACCTCATCGCCATGCCGCTGCTCGGCAGGCCGGTCGTGCCGCCGCTGCCGGCGGTCGACCCGTTCCTCCTCGTCATCGTCGTCTTCTTCGCCCTCATGCTCGTGGTCGTGCTCGGCACCCAGGTCGTGGCCTCGCGCTCGCCGCACCTGACCTACCGGCCCGAGCAGGTCGACGTGACCCTGGACGACGTCGTCGGGATCGACCCGGTCAAGGAGGACGTGCGCCGCTCGATCGAGCTCTTCCAGACCCACCGCCGCTTCGCCGACCTCATGGGCGGCACCCCGCGACGCGGTCTGCTGTTCGAGGGGCCACCCGGGACGGGCAAGACGCTGACCGCCAAGGCGATGGCCGCCGAGGCGGGCGTACCGTTCCTCTTCGTCTCTGCGACCTCGTTCCAGTCGATGTACTACGGGGCGACCGCCAAGAAGATCCGGCGCTACTTCACCGAGCTCCGCAAGGCCGCGCGCGCCGAGGGCGGGGCGATCGGGTTCATCGAGGAGATCGACGCCATCGCCCTGGCCCGGGGCGGCATGGCGACGGCGGGCCGGGGTCCGGTCTCCGGCGCGAGCGCGGTCGGGACCAGCACCGGGTTCGGCACCGGGTCCGGAACCGGGTTCGGCAGCGGGCACTGCTTCGCCGACCCGGCCGGCCCTTCGCCGCTCGTGCGGGGCACCGGGCTCGCCGCGTCGGCGGCGACCGCCGGGACGCCGGGGGTCATCCGGAACGCGGTCATCAGCGAGGGCACCGGGGGTGTCGTCAACGAGCTGCTCGTGCAGATGCAGTCCTTCGACCAGCCGACCGGGTGGGAGAAGGTGCGCAACGCGGTGCTCGCGCGCATCAACCTGCTGCTGCCCGCGGACCGGCAGCTGCGCCAGTCCCGCCCGGAACGCGCGCCGATCCTGCTCATCGCGGCCACCAACCGCGCCGACCAGCTCGACCCCGCGCTGCTGCGGCCCGGCCGGTTCGACCGCATCCTCACGTTCCCGACGCCCGACGTGCACGGGCGCCGGGCCCTCGTGGACCACTTCCTCGCCCGCCGCGCCCACGACGACGAGCTCGACGACGACCGGGCGCGCGACCGCGTCGCTGCGGCGACGAGCGGGTGGACGCCGGTCATGATCGAGCACCTGCTGGACGAGGCGCTCGTCAACGCCCTGCGGCGCGGGGCGCCGGCGATGTCCTTCGAGGACGTCGAGCACGCCCGGATCACGGAGATGGTCGGCATCGGCCAGCCCGTCACCTACACGTCGGCGGAGCAGCGGCTCATCGCCACCCACGAGGCGGGGCACGCCACCGTCGCCTGGCTCGCCGCGCCGAACCGGCAGCTCGAGGTGCTCACCATCGTCAAGCGCGGCCAGGCGCTCGGCCTGCTCGCCCACGGCGACGCGGAGGAGGTCTGGACCCGGTCCGCCCGGGACCTCCAGGCGCTCGTGGAGATCGCGATGGGCGGGATCGTCGCGGAGGAGCTCTTCTTCGGGGTGACCTCCACCGGTCCGGCGAGCGACCTCGCGGCGGCGACCCGCACCGCGGCGCAGATGGTCGGGGCCGCGGGCATGACCGGCTCCCTGATCTCCTTCCAGGCGACGGGGCACGACCTCGTCACCGCCGTGCTCTCGGACGCCGAGGCGCGCAAGCAGCTGGAGAAGGTGCTCGAGGACGCCCGGCAGCGCGTCATGTGGCTCCTCGCGGAGAACCGTCACCTCGTCGAGGCGCTGCGGGACGCGCTGCTGCAACGCCACGAGCTCGTCGGCGACCAGATCACCGACGTCCTCGAGGCGGCACG
>NZ_CAMPHH010000042.1 GCF_946885855.1 uncultured Actinotalea sp.
GACCCCTGGCGGCCGGGTGCCGGGGGTGGACGTCCGCGGGCAGGGGGTATCGCGGCCGCCAGGGGTCCGTGCGCGGCGGGAGGCCACCGGTGTGGGAGCAGACGATCCCCACACCGTGCCGCGCCGCCACCTCCACCAGGCGGGGGTCGTGCCCGGCCCAGGTGTCGTTGATGAGGTCCGCCCCCGCGTCGACGACCGCCTCGGCCACCTCGGCGCGCCAGGTGTCCACGCTGATCGGCAGGTCGGGGAAGGCCTCGCGCACCCGCTGCACCAGCGGCAGGACCCGGTCGACCTCCTCCTCCACCGTCACGACGGGACCGCGCCCGGCGCGGACGCCCCCGATGTCCACGAGGTCCGCACCCTCGTCCACGGCACGCGCGACCGCCGCGAGGGCGACGTCGTCGTCGGCGGCCCGGGCGGCCGCGTAGAAGGAGTCGGGCGTGCGGTTGACGACGGCCATGACGGCGCCCCGGTCCGGCGCCAGCACCCGCCCTCGCAGCACCAGCGGGACGCCGGCCACAGGGACGTCGGCGCGGGGGCCCGACGACGGCGCGTCGTCGGCGGTCGGCAGCGGCTCGCTCACGCGGCCATCATCGACCATGACGGGCGGGTGCGTCCGCACCCGGCGCCCGACCGGGTCCGGGCGTCTCAGCCCCCGCTCATCCGCGCCGGGAGGGTCGCACCGGGCGGCGCCGCCGTCAGCGGCCCCCGGCCTCGCGCGAGGCCCGCTCGGCGGCCTTCTCCGCCTCCGCGTTCGCCCGCACCGCGGCCTCCTCCTCCGCCAGGAGCTCCGCGCCGCGCTGCTGCACGCGGGCGACGGCCTCCTCCGGGGTGTCGACGATCTCGAGGAGGTCCAGGTCGACGGCGTCGATGGCGCCGCGGTCCAGCACCGCCCCGGAGAGCCAGTCGACCAGGCCCTGCCAGTACGACCGGCCGACCAGGACGATCGGGAAGCCCGTGACCTTGTGGGTCTGGACGAGCGTGAGGGACTCGAAGAGCTCGTCGAAGGTGCCGAAGCCGCCGGGCAGCACGACGAAGCCCTGGGAGTACTTGACGAAGCAGGTCTTGCGGGCGAAGAAGTACCGGAAGTTGACGCCGAGGTCGACCCAGTCGTTCATGCCCTGCTCGAAGGGCAGCTCGATGCCGAGCCCGACGGACAGCCCTCCGCCCTCGCAGGCGCCGCGGTTCGCCGCCTCCATGATTCCGGGGCCGCCACCGGTGATGACGGCGTAGCCGGCCTCCGCCAGCCCCCGCCCCACCGCGCGGCCGGACTCGTAGTCGGGGGTGCCCGGCTTCGTCCGCGCGGAGCCGAAGACGCTCACCGCGGGGCCCACCTCGGCCAGCGCCCCGAAGCCCTCGACGAACTCGCTCGTGATGCGCATGACACGCCACGGGTCCATGTGCAGCCAGTCGGCGTCCTCGCCCTGCGCGAGGAGCCGCTGGTCGCTGGTCGACCGCGGGATCTGACCGCGGCGCAGGAGGACCGGGCCGCGCCGGTAGCCGTGGCCGTTCGCACCGTGGCCGTTCGCGTGGCCGTTCGCGTGGCCGTTCGCGTGCCCGTCCGCGTGCCCCTGCGCCGAGCTGCCGCCCGGGGCGCCGGGGCCACCGTCCTGCGGGGTCCGGGTCCCGCCGTCGTCCGCCCCGCCCGTCATCGCGTCGTCGTCCATGGTGCGAGCCTAGGAGCACCGGACGGTGCGGGCAGCGCGGGACACGGGACCCGGCGCCGCGAAGATCAGAAGGGCCTCAGACGACCGGCTGCATGAGCCAGGACCGCAGGGCGTCGAGGCAGGTCGTCAGGTCGGCGACGGGGCAGCGCTCGTCGTCCGCGTGCGCGAGGGAGGGGTCGCCGGGCCCGAAGTTCACCGCCGGGACGCCGAGCTCCGCGAAGCGCGCCACGTCCGTCCAGCCCAGCTTGGCGGCGGGCGGCCGCCCGGTGAGGCGCTGCACGGTCGCGGCGAAGGCGGCCGCCGCCGGGTGGTCCAGGCCCGGGCGCGCACCGGGCGCCAGGTCGGTCACGGCGACCTCCGCCCCGGGGATCCCGAGGCCGTCGACGAGCGCGCGCACGTGGGCCACGGCCCCGTCCGGCGACCGGTCCGGCGCGAACCGGTAGTTCAGCGTCACCACGCACCGGTCGGGCACGACGTTCGTCGCCACGCCGCCGCTGATGAGGACCGCTCCGAGCGACTCGCGGTAGAGCAGGCCCTCGACCTCCACCTCGCGGGGGACGTAGGCCCCGAGCGCGGTGAGCAGCGGCGCCGCCGCGTGCACGGCGTTGACCCCTCGCCAGGCGCGGGCGGAGTGCGCTGCCCGGCCGGGGATCGTCACCTCGACGCGCAGCGTCCCGTTGCAGCCGCCCTCGATGGCGCCGGAGGTCGGCTCGCAGAGCACGGCCATGTCCGCCCGGAGCCAGTCGGGGTGACGGCGCACGAGCCGACCGAGGCCGTTGAGCTCCGAGGCCACCTCCTCGTGGTCGTAGAAGACCCACGTGACGTCCCGCACCGGCGCCGTGACCGTCGCGGCGCAGGCGAGCTGGACGGCGACGCCACCCTTCATGTCGACGGTCCCCCGGCCCCAGAGCTCGGCGGTGGCCCCCTCGCCGTCCAGGCGGGTCGGCAGGTTGCCCGCCACCGGGACGGTGTCCAGGTGCCCGGCGACGACGACGCGCTCGCCCCGGCCGAGGTCCGTGCGCGCGACGACGGCGTCCCCGTCCCGCAGCACCTCCAGGTGCGGCAGCCCGCGCAGCGCGGCTTCCACGAGGTCCGCGAGCGCCGTCTCCTGCCCGCTCACCGACGGCACGTCGCACAGGGCCCGGGTCAGGTGGAGGACGTCGGCGGTGAGGTCGAGCGGGGCGGGTGCGGGCGCGTTCACACGGTGACCCTACCGACGGCGCCGTCGGCGGCTCGCCTACCCTTGGTCATCATGACCTCGCGCACCGCCTGGGGCCACGGCCTCGCCACGACCACCCTGTCCCCCGCCCGGTCCGACGACGGCGGGCAGGTGCTCGACGTCTGGTACCCCGCCCCGGCCCTCGGGGAGCCGGACGGGAGCGAGCCGCCGGCGGAGCTCGCCGCCGCGGAGCGGACCGACGAGGCCCGGGGCGTGCGGACCGTCGTCGTCACTACGCGCGTCGACCTCGACGCCCCGCCCGTCGACACGGCCGACGCCTACCTGCGGCTCCACCTGCTCTCGCACCGCCTCGTCGCACCGCACGGGCAGAACCTGGACGGCATCTTCGGCGTCCTGCCGAACGTGGTCTGGACCGACCGCGGGCCGTGCGCGGTCGAGGGCTTCGAGGCGACGCGGCTGCGGCTGCGCGTCGCGCACGGCACCGCCCCGACCGTGCTGGGCGTCGACAAGTTCCCGCGGATGGTCGACTACGTCGTGCCGACCGGGGTCCGGATCGCCGACGCGGACCGGGTGCGCCTCGGCGCCCACCTCGCGCCGGGCACGACGGTCATGCACGAGGGCTTCGTCAACTTCAACGCTGGCACGCTCGGCACGTCGATGATCGAGGGACGGGTCTCGGCGGGCGTCGTCGTCGGGGACGGCAGCGACATCGGCGGGGGCGCCTCGATCATGGGGACTCTCTCCGGCGGCGGCAAGGTCGTCATCTCCGTGGGCCGGCGGTCCCTGCTCGGGGCGAACGCAGGGCTCGGGATCCCGCTGGGCGACGACTGCGTCGTCGAGGCGGGGCTCTACCTCACCGCGGGCACCAAGGTGGCGGTGGCCGGCGCGACCGACGCCGACGGCGGCCCCCGGGTCGTCGCCGCGCGGGAGCTCGCCGGGCAGGACGGCCTCCTGTTCCGCCGCAACTCCGTCTCCGGTGCGGTCGAGGTGCTGGCCCGCACGGGTGGCGGCATCGAGCTCAACGCGGCGCTGCACGCGAACTGAGGGGGTCCGGTGAGGGGCGTGGGACGCGCCGTCGGCGGCGTGCTCGTCCTCGGCCTTGCCGTGGGCGCTGCCGGTCTGGGCGTCGCCGCGCTGCTCGAGCGCGCCGACCTGACCGTGCCGACCCGGGAGCGCTGCGCCGCCGAGCTCGACGGCACACGGTGGTCCCTCGCCCCCGACCAGGCCGGGACAGCCGCCCTCCTCGCCGCGACGACGCTCCACCGCGGCATGCCGGCCCGTGCCACGACGATCACGCTGGCCACGGCGCTGCAGGAGTCGAGCCTGCGCAACCTCGACTACGGCGACCGCGACTCGGTGGGCATCTTCCAGCAGCGCCCCTCCCAGGGCTGGGGCACCGTGGAGCAGATCATGGACCCGGTCTACTCGACCAACGCGTTCCTCGACGCGCTGGAGGAGGTGGAGGGGTACCAGGACCTCGAGCTGACCGTGGCGGCCCAGACGGTCCAGCGCTCCGCCTTCCCCGACGCCTACGCCCAGCACGAGACGCGCTCGCGGGCCTGGGCCTCGGGGCTGACCGGCTGGAGCCCTGCCACCGTGACGTGCGACCTGCGCGACGCGGACGCCCCCGGGGACCCCGCCGCACTGGCAGCCCGGGTCGCACGCGACTTCGCGGGCACCGTCGTCGCCTCGTCCGAGGGGACGACCGTCGCGCTGGACGCCACAGCGCTGCCGGGGGCGGAGCCGGACCGCGCCGGATGGGCGGTCGCGCACTGGGCGGTCGCCGTGGCCGCGCCGCACCAGGTCGTCGCGGTCGAGCACGCCGACCGGCGCTGGGACCGGGCGGCGAGCACCTGGGGGGCTGCAGCCGAGGTCGTCCCCCCGGGTCAGGTGCGGGTCACGCTCGCCGGCTGACCCCCGCGAGCGCTGCGGACGCCTCGGCGGGGCGTGAGGTCAGCGGGCGTCGAGCGGGGCGACGTCACGCGTCGTCGGACCGGTGTACACCTGCCGCGGGCGGCCGATCTTCGTGCTCGGGTCGTTCATCATCTCGCGCCACTGGGCGATCCAGCCGGGCATGCGACCGACGGCGAACAGCGGCGTGAACATGCGGGTCGGGAAGCCCATCGCCTTGTAGATGAGGCCCGTGTAGAAGTCGACGTTGGGATAGAGCTTGCGCTCGATGAAGTAGTCGTCGTTGAGGGCGATCTCCTCCAGGCGCATCGCGATGTCCAGCATCTCGTCGCGCTTGCCGAGCGCGGAGAGCACCTCGTCGGCGGCCTTCTTCACGATCGCGGCCCGCGGGTCGTAGTTCTTGTAGACCCGGTGCCCGAAGCCCATGAGCCGGACGCCCTGCTCCTTGTTCTTCACCCGCCGCATGAACTCCGTCGCGTCGCCGCCGCCGGCCTGGATCTCCGTGAGCATCTGCAGGACCGCCTCGTTCGCCCCGCCGTGCAGGGGGCCGCTGAGGGCGTTGATGCCGGCCGAGACGGAGGCGTAGAGGTTCGCGTGGCTGGAGCCGACGATGCGGACCGTCGACGTCGAGCAGTTCTGCTCGTGGTCGGCGTGCAGCACGAGCAGCAGGTCCAGCGCCTTGACCATGGTCTCGTCCGGCTCCCACACGGTGCCGTTCGGCTGGAACGCCATCCGCAGGAAGTCCGCGACGTAGCCGCGCCCCCGGTCCGGGCCGATCATCTCCTGGCCCAGCGCCCGCCGGTGGGCGTAGGCGGCGATCGTGGGCGCCTTGGCCAGGAGGAGGACCGTGGCGAGCTCGACGGTCTCGGGGTCGAACGGGTCGACGCTCTTCGGGTAGTACCCGGGCAGGGCGGACACGGCGCTCGAGAGGACGGCCATCGGGTGCGCGTTCTCCGGGAAGGCGCCGATGAGCGCCTTGAAGTTGTCGTGCAGGTGCGTGTGGCGCTCGACCCGCTCGGTGAAGCCCGACAGCTGGGCGGCGTCCGGCAGCTCGCCGTGCGTGAGCAGGTAGGCGACCTCGAGGAACGTCGCGCGCTCGGCCAGCTGGTCGATCGGGTAGCCGCGGTAGAGGAGGACGCCCTCGTCCCCGTCGATGTAGGTGATCTCGGACTCGCACGAGGCGGTGTTCATGAAGCCCGGGTCGACGGTGACCAGTCCCGTCTCCTTGAGCAGGGACGAGACGACGACGCCGTCGTTGCCCATGCTCGCGGAGCGGACGGGCAGCTCCAGTGCGTGGTCACCGACACGGAGCTCCACCGGGGTGGTCGCAGTCTGGGTCATGCTTCCTCCTTGCAGCAGACCCAGCGCGAGGTGTCGGCGGGTCCGGACGTGCGGTCGGGCGTCGTCGGCCACGGTAAGAGTACGTTCGCCACGACGGGTTGCGAAAACCCAACGAGGGTTCAAGGTCCCTCCGCCGGCGTGATCCCGATCACACCGTGGCGGGCAAAGCGGTTGCTCTGCAACCTCCGCGCAAGGTCATGCACGGGTCAAAAGTGCTTGTCATCCTGGCCACCCATGGGACGACCGGGTGCTCGGCACGCCGGGACGCCGCCCTACGCGCCCTCGAGGCGCGCCGCCGCCCGCGCGACGTCGTCGTCCGAAGCGGTGAGGGCGACGCGGACGTGCCGGGCCGCGGCGGGGCCGTAGAACGCGCCGGGCGCGACGAGGATCCCGAGGTCGGCCAGATCCCCCACCGTGTCCCAGCAGTGCTGACCGGCTCCCGCCGCCCGCGCCCAGAGGTAGAGGCCGGCAGGCGACCCGTCGACCTCGAGACCCGCCGCCTCGAGTCCGCGGAGGAGGACGACGCGACGGCGCCGGTAGCGCTCCCGTTGTGCCTCGACGTGGGCGTCGTCGGCGAGGGCCGCCGTCATCGCCGCCTGGACCGGCGCCGGCACGATCATGCCGGCGTGCTTACGGACCTCGAGGAGGCGGCGGACCAGCAGCGGGTCGCCGGCCGCGAAGGCGGCGCGGTAGCCCGCGAGGTTCGACTGCTTCGACAGCGAGTGGACGGCGAGGAGCCCCGTGGGGTCGCCGTCGCAGACCCGCGGGTCGAGGACGCTCGGCACGCCCTGGCTCGCCCACGGCTCGTCCCACGGCAGCAGCGCGTAGCACTCGTCGCTCGCCACGACCGCGCCCAGCCGGCGCGCCGCAGCCACCACGCGGCGCAGGTCCTCGACCCCCAGCACCGCGCCGGTCGGGTTCGAGGGCGAGTTCAGCCACACCAGGCGGACGTCGGTCCGTCCCTCCCAGGCCGCGACGTCGTCGGCGGCCAGGGGCGTCGCGCCCGCGAGCCGCGCCCCGACGTCGTAGGTCGGGTAGGCGCTCTCCGGGTGCACGACGACGTCGCCCTCCCCGAGTCCCAGGAGGGACGGGAGCCAGGCGACGAGCTCCTTGGAGCCGACCGTGGGCAGCACCGCCTCCGGGTCGAGCCCCGGCGCGCCCCGGCGCCGGGCGAACCAGTCGACGACCGCCTGACGCAGCGCGGGCGTGCCGTGCGTGGTCGGGTAACCCGGCGCGTCCGCCGCGCCGGCCAGCGCCTCCCGGACCAGCGGCGGCGTCGGGTCCACCGGGGTCCCGACCGAGAGGTCGACGAGGCCATCGGGGTGGCGGCGGGCGCGCTCGGCGTACGGGACGAGCGTGTCCCACGGGAAGTCCGGCAACCCGGACGTCAGCAGGCCCACCTCAGCACGCCCCGGCGGCGAGGGACGCGGCGGCGGCGTCCGTGCTCACGCGCTGTTCTGGGGCGGCAGCGCGGCGATGATCGGGTGGTCGCGGTCGATCTCGCCGAGCTTCGCGGCGCCACCCGGCGAGCCGAGGACGTCGAAGAACTCCACGTTGGCCTTGTAGTACTCGCTCCACTGCTCGGGGACGTCGTCCTCGTAGTAGATCGCCTCGACCGGGCACACGGGCTCGCAGGCGCCGCAGTCCACGCACTCGTCGGGGTGGATGTACAGCGAGCGCTTGCCCTCGTAGATGCAGTCGACCGGACACTCCTCGATGCAGGCCTTGTCCTTGACGTCGACACAGGGCTGGGCGATCACGTAGGTCACGGGTGACGATCCCTTCGACTGGCGTCGGGTGACGGGCTGGCCTGCCGGTCACGGGGCGCGGGCGCGCGCAGACCTAGTATCCCTCAGGTGAGCGAGGAGTCCGCATCCTGGAGCGGCTGGCGGCAGTGGCCCGTCGGGATCCGGGTCGTCGTGCGACGGCGGCTGCCCGAGGGCGGGCTCTCGGACGTGCTGGGTGACCTGGTCGGCACCGGACCCGGCGGCGTCACCGTCCGCACGCGCCGGGGCGAGGTCAGCGTGCCGGCCTCGGACATCGTGCTCGGCAAGCAGGTGCCGCCCGCACCCCCGGCGCGCCCCCGCCGTCACGGCTGAGGGGCAGCCGGGAGGGCGCGAGGGTTCTCAGCCGGCCGGCTGCTCCGGTGCCGGCTCGGGCGCGGGCTCGGCGCCGGGCGGCGGGCCGCAGACGACGGCGTTCTGGGGTTGGTACCGCCAGGTGTTCGCCTCCTCCTCGCGGACCTCGCCCTCGAGCAGCAGCGTGCGGGAGACCGTGACGCGGAACCCCGGGTTGCCGGCGGACTGGGGCGTGCAGCCCGGCTCGGTGTTGTAGATCGTCCGGGGCGGCACGACCTCGGACCGCCCGGACGTCGCGTGGCGCACCTCCCAGTACGGGGTGCTCCACGCGGCCACCCAGAGGCGGCCGTCCGCGACCCACGACTGCAGCAGGACGCCGTACGGGGTGTTGTTCCCGATCTTCACGTCGAGCACGCCCTCGTAGATCGTCGCCTCCCGGCCCTCCGGGTACCGACTGAACCAGTTGGAGTGCGGCTGGTGCTCGACGTCCTCCAGGCCCGCGAAGAAGCCCACGTTGTAGACGGTCGTGCCCATCTGGGACAGCCCCCCGCCGACCCCCTCGGTGAGCCGGCCCTCGACGACGACCCCGGCCTCGCGGTAGCCGGCAGCAGCCGTGATGGGCGCCAGCGTGTCCGTGAGCGAGAACACCTCGTCCGGCCGGATCAGCGTGCCGTTCACCTTGCTCGCGCCCACGGTGAGGTTGTGGGTGCGGTCGCGGTCCGCGGTGAGGACGGTCGAGAACTCGGCGACCTTCGTCGTCACCCCGAGCGCCTCGAGCTCCGCGGTCGACTGCTCCGGGTCGACCTCGACGAGCTCCACCTCCACCGTCCGGTCGGCCTCCTGGCCCGTCCCCGCCGCGGCGACCCCCTGCGCGAGCGCGTCGGCGTCGATCGTGGAGCCGGCGACGCCCGGGACGATCACGGGGGCGCCGCCCTCGAACGCGAAGGAGGCGTCCGTCGCCGTGGTGAGCAGGTCCGTGGTCCGGGCGAGGACCGCCTCCCGGAGCGCCTCGCCGTCCAGCACGAGCTCCAGGTCGCCGTCGTCGGTCTCCGTGAAGGTCGCAGCGGACGTGAGCACCTCCACGGGCAGCTCCGCGAGCTGCCCGGCGACGCTGATGACCACGGGCGCGTCGGCCAGCGGCCGCGCCAGGCCCGTCAGGGCGCGCTGCACGTCGTCGTCGGTGACGGCGGGCTCGACCTGGCGGCTCGGCAGCTCCAGCGTCCCGCCCGCCGTGAGCCACTCCTCGACGAGGGTCGCGCGCGCAGCCTCCGGGTCCAGCTCGACGCCCGGCTCGGCCGGCGTGGCGCTCGGTGCGCCGTCGACGAACGCGAGCGTGCCGTCCACCGGGGCCGCGCCGAGCGACGTGTCCAGCTCGGCGACCGCCCTTTCCAGGGCGGGCTCGTCGACGCGGGTCACGGCCTCCGCCTCGCCCAGGCCCACGAGGTGGTGCCACAGGCGTGCGGGCGCGAGGCTGAGCCCGGTCAGGCCGTCGACCGTCGCGGGCACGTCGAGCTCCAGACCGGCCGCGGCGGGGTCCAGCGACGTGCGCCGCTCCCCCACCGCCACGGGGATGTCCTCGGTCGCGACGGGCACCAGGTCCGCCTCGAGGCGCGTCTGCGCCTCCTGCGAGGTGAGGCCGCCGATGTCGACGCCCGCCACCGTGGTCCCCCGCGGGACGGTGTCCGCCCACGCCCAGAGCGCACCGACGTAGCCGGCCGCCAGCACGACGGCGACGCCTGCGCCGATGGCGAGGGCGCGCGGCCACGTGCGACGCTCGGCCTGGTCCGGGAAGGCGTCCATCGGCGAGGCCCCGACCGTGCGCTCCTGGTCGGTCTGCTTCGACATGCTCCTACCTTCCCCTGCCGACGCGCGTGCGGGGCGGAGTCTACGGCGCCCCGCTGACAGCGGGGCGGTGCCGCGCGGTACCCGTCGGTGCCCGCCGGTGCCCCGGCCGTGGACCGTGGTGCGGTCAGGCCGGGTCGTCCGAGAACCACCGGCGGGGCAGGAACGCCACCGCGACGAGGACGAGCGCTCCGACGTACCAGGCGATGCCGACCGGCTGGAGCGCCACGAGCACGTCCCCGCCGGGCCCGGGCCCGCCCAGGAGGCTCACCGCGGCGAAGACCCCGAGCGCGAGGGCGAGCAGCCCGGCCCGTCCCGTCCAGGCGCGCGCCAGGACCCCGGCGGACAGGACGCATGCCAGGGCGAGGAGCAGGCCCCAGGGCGGCTCCACGCGGTGGACGCTCGTGCCCACGACGCCGACGACGAGTCCGAGCAGGCCGGTCGCGAGCAGCCGGGCGAGGCCCCGACCGCTGGCCAGCCCGTCGAGGGCTCCGGTGGGCGAGGGCGTCGGCTCCGGCGTCCGGGACGGTGGCACCGCGTCAGGTTACCCGGGCCGGACGACGGTCACGGCAGCCGGCCAGTCCACGTCCCGGGCGAGGCCGGCGGCGACGACGTACGTCTCCTCCCGCAGCACCGGCTGGAGGACGTCGTTGCTCAGCGCGAACCGGGCGACCGCGGCGCCGTCGTCGGCCGCGCGGGCCACGGCGTGCACCTGGGTGCCGTGGGCGCCGAGCGCCGCCAGCACCCGGTCCAGGACCGGCGCGACGGGCACCCGCACGTCGACCGGACCCGCCCGGACCACCGAGGGCGGGGCGTCGGGGCGCGCCACCGCGAGCCGGCCGGGGTGACCCGCACCGCCCGCGGCATCCGGGCCGTCCGTGCCCGTCGGCGACGGCGTGGCACCTTTCACCGGCGCGGCGGCCACCGCGGCCGTCAGCTCGGCGAGCGCGGACCGCCAGGGCTCCTCCTCGATCACCGTCCACAGCACCACGGGGACGCGCCACGCCGCCCGGCGGCCGTCCGGGCCGGAGGCGGCGAGCTCCACCGCACGGTGCAGGACCTGGTGCGCGCGGACGTGGTCCGGATGGCCGTAGCCACCCCCGGGCTCGTACCCGACGACGACGGCGGGGCGGCGGTCCCGCAGGACCGCGGCGAGCCGCGCCGCGGCGTCGTCCAGGGCGACGCGGACGAAGGCGTCCGCCGGGACGTCGGCGGCTGCGGTGGCGCGCCCCGCGCCGGCCCAGGCCATGCCGGAGTCCACGAAGCGCCGGTCCTGCGTCGCCGGCGCGTCGCCGGCTGGGTCGTGCGGCACGGCCACCCGGTCCAGGAGGACGTGGTCCGTCACCCCGAGCGCGGCGAGCGCGGCGGCCAGCTCCAGCTCGCGGTGCGCGGCGAGCGCGGCGTGGTCGCCCTCGAGGTGACGTAGCCCGGCCGGGATGACCTCGCCGCGCTCGCCCCGGGTGCAGGTGACCACCGTGACCGGCCGGCCGGCGGCGGCCCACGTCGCGAGCAGGGCGCCGTTGGACAGCGTCTCGTCGTCCGGGTGCGCGTGGACCGCGAGCAGGCCCCCGGTGGGGACCTGCTCGCGGTCGGAGGGGAGCTCGGTCACCGCCGCTCCGCCAGGAGGGTCTCCACCCGCTCGTCGACCCGCTCGTCGACCCGCTCGGCGACGGCGCGGTCGAGGTCGGACTCGACGCGCTCGTCCAGACGAGCGTCGACCCGCTCCACGATCTGGTCCTCGAGCCGCTCGGTGACCCGCTCCCCGACCGTGTCGGCGAGCCGCAGCCGGTCGGCCCGGCGCCGCTCGCGCAGGGCCGCCCGGCGCTCGGCCGTGAGGGCCCGGGCGGTCGAGACCGCGATGAGCACCATGACGACGCTGAACGGCAGGGCGATGAGGATCGCCACCGTCTGCAGCGCCACGAGGCCGCCCGCGACGAGGAGGGCGATCGCCAGCACGCCGGACAGGGCCGCCCACAGCGCCCGGGTCCAGACCGTCGGCTCGGGGTTGCCCCCTTCGCTGAGCATCGCGAGCACGAGCGAGCCGGAGTCGGAGGAGGTCACGAAGAACAGCGCGACGAGCACGATGGTCAGCACGGACAGCACGGCGCCGGCGGGCAGGTCCGCGACGAGGTCGAACAGGGCGTTCTCGGGGACGACGGAGCCGTCCTCGCCGACCAGGCCCCCCTCGCCGAACAGCTCCCGGTACAGCGCGCTGCCGCCGAGCACCGAGAACCACAGGAACGTCACGAGCGTCGGGACGGCGAGCACGCCGACGACGAACTGCCGCACGGTCCGGCCCCGGGAGATCCGGGCGATGAAGATGCCGACGAACGGCGCCCAGGACACCCACCACCCCCAGTAGAAGGTCGTCCAGGCGGCCTGCCAGGCCTCCCCCTCCGCGCCGGCGAACGCGGAGACGTTGAACGTCATGGGCAGCACGTTCGACAGGTAGACGCCGAGCGACTGCACGAACTCGCGCAGGAGGAACAGCGTCGGGCCGAGCAGGAGGAGCGCGACGAGCAGGACGCCCGCGAGCCCGATGTTGATGTTCGACAGCCAGCGCAGGCCCTTGGCCAGACCGGACACGACGGAGGCGAGGGCGAGCAGGGCGACGACGAGGATGATGACGATCTGCAGCCCGAGCGTGGACTCGGCGATGCCGACCTGCTCCAGGCCGGCGGCGATCTGCAGGACACCCAGGCCCAGGGACGTCGCGACACCGAAGACGGTGCTGACGACGGCGCTCACGTCGATGGCGTCGCCGAGCCGGCCGCGCACACGGTCGCCCAGGAGCGGCTCGAGCGCCCAGCGGACCGAGACCGGGCGCCCCTTGCGGTGGATGGCGTACGCCAGCCCGAGGCCGACGACGACGTAGATCGCCCACGCGTGGACGCCCCAGTGCACGTAGGTCTGGGCCATCGCGGTCTGCGCGACCTCGGTCGGCGTGCCCTCGACCCCCGGCTTCGGGGAGGCGAAGTGGCTCAGCGGCTCGGCGACGCCCCAGAAGACGAGACCGATGCCCATGCCGGCCGCGAAGAGCATCGCGAACCAGCTGCCGAGGCCGAACTCCGGCTCCTCGTCGTCACGGCCAAGGGTCACGTCGCCGAGGCGGCCGAACCCCATCCACAGGGCGAAGCCGACGAAGCCCGCGACGAGGAGCACGTAGTACCAGCCGAACGCGCCGACGACGTTGCTCTGCACGGCGCCGATCGCCTCCTCCGCGGCGGTGGGGAACGCGATGGCGAACGCCGCCAGGACACCGATGATCACGACGGAGGGCCACAGGACCGCGCGCGCCACGCGGGGTGCGGTCGGCCGCGCGTCGGTGGTCGGTGGACCGTCCGCTGCCGGGTGCGTGCCGGCTCCCCCGCGGCGGTCAGGGCTCTCGGGTACGGGCTGGGTGCTGCTGCCTGGAGTGGGCACGTCGTCCTTCCGGTCGGGTCGGTTGTCGTCTCCTCCGGGGCCCCCGTGCCGAGGGCGTGGCGCGCCGCGGGATCGTCCCCGGCGCGCCGGCTCCCTCGCCCCGGACATGCCACGAGGCGAGCGTCCGGGCGACCCGCCGTCGTCGTGGGCCGGGTCGTCGTGCGACCCAGCCCGGACCGTTCCCGCGGGGCCGAGCGGCCCCGCCGGAACGGCAGGTTCGTCAGGCGCGCTTGGCCCGGGCGGCCAGGCGCGCGCGGTCGTTCTGGTCCAGCACCACCTTGCGGATCCGGATGATCTCCGGGGTCACCTCGACGCACTCGTCCTCGCGGGCGAACTCGAGCGACTCCTCGAGCGTCAGCCTGCGCGGCGGCACGAGGTTCTCGAACGTGTCGGCCGTCGAGGACCGCATGTTCGTGAGCTTCTTCTCCTTGGTGATGTTGACATCCATGTCCTCGTTGCGCGAGTTCTCGCCGACGACCTGGCCCTCGTAGACCTCCTGGGTCGGCTCGACGAAGAACGAGCCGCGCTCCTGCAGGTTGATCATCGCGAACGGCGTCACCTTGCCGGCGCGGTCCGCGACGAGCGAGCCCGTGGTGCGGGTCTCGATGGGCCCGGCCCACGGCTCGTAGCCGTGCGACAGGGAGGACGCGATGCCGGTCCCGCGGGTCTCGGTGAGGAACTGCGTACGGAAGCCGATGAGCCCGCGGGCCGGGACCATGAACTCCATCCGGACCCAGCCGGTCCCGTGGTTGCTCATCGTCTCCATGCGGCCCTTGCGCTGCGCGAGCAGCTGGGTCACGGAGCCGAGGTACTCCTCGGGGACATCGATGGTCATGTGCTCGATCGGCTCGTGCACCTTGCCGTCGACGATGCGGGTCACGACCTGGGGCTTGCCGACGGTGAGCTCGAAGCCCTCGCGACGCATCTGCTCGACGAGGATCGCCAGGGCGAGCTCACCGCGGCCCTGGACCTCCCAGGCGTCGGGACGCTCGGTCGGCAGCACCCGGAGCGAGACGTTGCCGACGAGCTCCGCGTCGAGCCGGTCCTTGACCTGGCGGGCCGTGACCTTGTGCCCCTTGCCGCCCTTGCCGGCCAGGGGGGAGGTGTTGATCCCGATCGTCATCGAGATCGCGGGGTCGTCGACCGTGATGAGCGGCAGCGGCCGCGGGTCCTCCGGGTCGGTGAGCGTCTCGCCGATGGTGATGTCCGCGATGCCGGCCACGGCGACGATGTCCCCCGGTCCGGCCTCCTGCGTCGGGACGCGCTCGAGGGCCTTGGTCTCGAGCAGCTCCGTGACGCGCACGTTCTGCAGCGTGCCGTCGGCCCGCGCCCAGGCGACCGTCTGCCCCTTGCGGATCGTGCCGTTGAAGACGCGCAGCAGGGCCAGGCGGCCCAGGAACGGTGAGGCGTCGAGGTTGGTGACGTGGGCCTGCAGCGGCGCGCCCTCGTCGTAGGTCGGTGCCGGGATCTTCTCGAGGATCGTCGCGAAGAGCGGCTCGAGATCCGGGGAGTCCGGCAGCGTGCCGTCGCCCGGCTGCTCGAGGGAGGCGCGGCCCGCCTTCGCCGCGGCGTAGATGACCGGGACGTCGAGGATGGCGTCCAGGTCGAGGTCCGGGACGTCCTCGTGCAGGTCGCTGGCGAGGCCCAGCAGCAGGTCCGTCGCCTCGTGGACGACCTCCTCGATCCGCGAGTCCGGCCGGTCCACCTTGTTCACCACGAGGACGACGGGCAGCTTCGCGGCGAGCGCCTTGCGCAGGACGAAGCGGGTCTGCGGCAGCGGGCCCTCGCTCGCGTCGACCAGGAGGAGGACGCCGTCGACCATCGACAGGCCGCGCTCCACCTCGCCGCCGAAGTCGGCGTGGCCCGGGGTGTCGATGACGTTGATCGTCACGCCGTCGGGCTCGCCCACCGCGGC
Organism: uncultured Actinotalea sp.; assembly: GCF_946885855.1. The sequence continues at coordinate 15,358 of NZ_CAMPHH010000042.1, forward strand.
CGCGGCCGGCCCGCGGTACCGGACGGCCGTGTTCTTCGCGAGGATCGTGATGCCCTTCTCGCGCTCGAGGTCCCCGGAGTCCATGGCACGTTCGTCCACGTGGGCGTGGGCCCCGAAGGCCCCGGCCTGCCAGAGCATGGCGTCGACCAGGGTGGTCTTCCCGTGGTCGACGTGGGCGACGATCGCGACGTTCCGGAGGTCGGAGCGCACAGGCATGCGGGTACTCGTCTCGTGAGGGGGCGGGGGCGTCGGCGGGTCGTTCTCACGCCGGGCGACGAACGATGGTACCCGCCGCCGCGATCGCTCCCGCCCCTCACCCCTGCGGTCAGACGCCGGCGGAGGGATCCGTCCGCTCGACGTGACCGGAGCGGCCCTGGCCGGACCGGCGCGCCTGGGCCTCCTCCTCGCGCTCGATCTCCTGGCGCTGCAGCTCGAGCATCGCGTCGCGCGCCTCGCGGCGGCGGCGCTGCTCGTCCGGGTCCGGCACCGGCACCGCCGCGAGCAGGCGCTGCGTGTACGGGTCGCGCGGCGCGCGGATGATCTCCGAGGTGGGGCCGACCTCGACCAGCTTGCCGTGGTGCATGACGGCGATCCGGTCCGACAGCATCTCGACGACCGCCAGGTCGTGCGAGATGAACAGGCACGCGAAGCCGTGCTCCCGCTGCAGCTCGGTGAAGAGGTCCAGCACCGTGGCCTGCACGGACACGTCCAGCGCCGACGTCGGCTCGTCGGCGACGAGCAGCTTCGGCTCCAGGGAGAGCGCCCGCGCGATGCCGACGCGCTGGCGCTGGCCGCCCGAGAGCTCGTGCGGGTAGCGGTTGCGCATGGCACGGGGCAGCTCGACCTGGTCGAGCAGGCGCTCGACCTCCTTGCTCAGCGCCTCGCCCTTGATGCCCTTGTGCAGCATGAGCGGCTCGCCGATCGACTCGCCGATCGGCAGCCGCGGGTTGAGCGAGGAACCCGGGTCCTGGAAGACGATGCCGATCTGGCTGCGCAGCGGCATGAGCTCCTTGCGCGTCGCACCGACCATGTTCTGCCCGACGATCGACAGCTCCCCGCCGGTGACCGGCAGGAGACCGACGACCGCGCGGCCGATGGTCGTCTTGCCCGAGCCCGACTCCCCGACGAGGCCGACGACCTCGCCCTGCCGGATCTGCAGGTCGACGCCGTCGACCGCACGGAAGGCCGGCGTCCGGCGGCGGCCCGGGTACTCGATCACCATGCCCTTCGCCTCGAGGACGACGGGCCGACCGGCGTGCGGGTCGGCCGCGGCGCTGTGATCGACCGCCGTCGTCGTGGCGCGCACCGCGCC
>NZ_CAMPHH010000043.1 GCF_946885855.1 uncultured Actinotalea sp.
TCGCCCTGCGGGACGGGCGGAGGCGGGACGGCCCGCGTCGCCCTCGACGGGCTCGTGGTGCCGCTCGTGGACGGGCCGGATGAGCAGGTTGGCGACGAAGCCGACGACGAGGACTGCGGTCATCGTCACCAGCGACGGCGTGTAGAGCGCGGCGCCCTCGACCCCCTGCGCGGCACGGGCGTCGGCGAAGCCGTTGACGATCAGCGGCCCCGCGATGCCGGCCGCGGACCACGCGGTGAGCAGGCGGCCGTGGATCGCGCCCACCTCGAGCGAGCCGAACAGGTCCTTGAGGTAGGCCGGGACGGTCGCGAACCCCCCGCCGTAGAAGCTGACGATGAGGAACGCGACGACGACGAAGAGGCCCACCGCGCTGCCGGCCACCGAGGCGAGCAGGCCGTACAGCACCGCGCCCACGCCCAGGTAGACCACGTAGATGCGCTGGCGGCCGACCACGTCGGAGGTGGAGGACCAGACGAACCGGCCGGCCATGTTCGCCAGCGACAGGAGCCCGACGAAGCCCGCGGCCGTCGCCGGCGTCACCGCGGAGAAGAAGTCCTGGATCATCGGCGACGCCTGCTCGAGGATGCCGATGCCCGCGGTGACGTTCGTGAAGAGCACGATCCACAGCAGGTAGAACTGCGGCGTCCGGACCGCGCGGGCCACGCGCACGTCAGCGTGGGTCTGCATCGCCCTCTTCTTCTGCGTCGGCACCCAGCCCTCGGGCCGCCACCCGGGAGCAGGGACCCGGATCACCGCGGCGCCGGCCGTCATGAGGCCGGCGTAGATCGCGGCGAGGGTCAGGAGGGTCGGGACGAGGGCGTCGGCCGGCGTCTCGCCGTAGGCGTCGAGCAGCGCGTTGGTCAGCGGGCCGGCCACCATCGCGCCGCCGCCGAAGCCCATGATCGCCAGGCCGGTCGCGAGGCCCGGGCGGTCCGGGAACCACTTGATGAGGGTGCTGACCGGGGAGATGTACCCGATGCCGAGGCCGATGCCGCCGATGAAGCCGTAGCCGAGGTAGACGACCCAGAGCTGCCCGGTCTGGATGCCGAGGGAGCCGATGAGGAAGCCGGACACCCAGAAGGTCGCCGAGAGCGCCATGGCCTTGCGCGGCCCGTTGCGCTCCATCCACGTCCCGCCGAAGGCCGCGGAGAGGCCCAGCATCACGATGGCGATCGAGAAGATGATCGCGATCTGGGTGTGGCTGGCGTCGAAGCGGTCGATCAGCGCCTCCTTGAGCACGCTGAACGCGTAGATCTGGCCGATCGACAGGTGCACGGCGAGCGCGGCGGGCGGGACGAGCCACCGGTTGTACCCGGTGGGCGCCACGGTCCGGCGGCGGTCGAGCAGGTTCATGGGGGGTCCTTCCCTCAGGCCCGGATGTCGGCGCGCGCGCGACCGCCGAGCGGGGAAGGTCCCCGACCGCGAGGTCGCGCCGGCGGTCGTCCCATCGTTCCGGCGCGCCGACGACGTGCTGCGGGACCTTGGTCGGGGCCCCACCTCCTCGCCCGGCGCCTCCGGGCGGTCCGCCGTCGCGCCGTCGTCGGCCGGCGAGCGGTGCAGACCGCGTGGCCGACGGGACCCGACGCGACCCCGGCGATCACCGGGCATAACATCGGGCCGACGCATCACCGCCGCTGCGACCGGAGGACCCGTGACGAACGACGCGCCCAGCTCCACGCCGCTGGAGAACCTGCTGTCCGAGGAGCGCCGCTTCCCGCCGAGCCCGGAGTTCGCCGCGCAGGCCAACGCCCAGGGCGACCTCGCGGCGTGGGCCGCGGCGGACCCGGAGTCCTTCTGGGCGGACCAGGCCCGCGAGCTCCTCAGCTGGGAGACCCCGTTCACGGAGGTCCTCGACTGGTCCGGCGCGCCCCGCGCGCGGTGGTTCGCCGACGGCCGCCTCAACGCGTGCCACAACGCGGTCGACCGGCACGTCGAGGCCGGCCACGGGGATCGCGTCGCGCTCCTGTTCGAGGGCGAGCCCGGCGACACCCGCACCCTCACCTACGCCGAGCTCCAGCGGGAGGTCTCCCGCGCCGCGAACGCCCTGGTCGCGCTGGGCGTCGGCACGGGCGACCGCGTGGCGATCTACCTGCCGCTGATCCCCGAGGCCGTCGTGGCCATGCTCGCGTGCGCGCGCATCGGCGCGATCCACTCCGTCGTCTTCGGGGGGTTCTCCGCCGAGGCGCTGCGCTCCCGCATCGACGACGCCGAGGCGGTCCTCGTCATCACGGCCGACGGCGGCTACCGGCGCGGCGGGGCGAGCGCGCTCAAGCCCGCCGTCGACGAGGCACTGGACCCGCACCACCACCCGCACGGCCACCTCGACGAGGAGGCCGGTCCGACGCGGGTCCGCAACGTCCTCGTGGTGCGCCGCACCGGCCAGGACGTGGCCTGGGTCGAGGGTCGGGACGTGTGGTGGCACGAGGCGCTCGAGGCCGCCTCGGACGAGCACGAGCCCGTGTGGGTCGAGGCCGAGCACCCGCTGTTCATCCTCTACACCTCCGGCACCACCGGGAAGCCGAAGGGCATCTTCCACACGACCGGCGGGTACCTCACGCAGTCGGCGTTCACGCACCTCAACGTGTTCGACCTCAAGCCCGCCACGGACGTGTACTGGTGCACCGCCGACGTCGGCTGGGTCACCGGGCACACCTACGTCGTCTACGGCCCGCTGGTCAACGGCGCGACGCAGGTCATCTACGAGGGGACGCCGGACACCCCGCACAAGGGCCGGTGGTGGGAGATCGTCCAGAAGTACGGCGTGACGATCCTCTACACGGCGCCGACGGCGATCCGCACCTGCATGAAGTGGGGCGAGGACATCCCCGGGCAGTTCGACCTGTCGAGCCTGCGGGTCCTGGGCTCGGTGGGCGAGCCGATCAACCCGGAGGCGTGGATGTGGTACCGCCGCGTCATCGGCGGGGACCGGACGCCCGTGGTCGACACGTGGTGGCAGACCGAGACCGGCGCGACCATGATCTCGCCACTGCCCGGCGTCACGGCGGCCAAGCCCGGCTCCGCGCAGACGCCCCTGCCGGGGATCAGCATCGAGGTCGTCGACGAGGAGGCGAAGCCCGTCCCGAACGGCTCCGGCGGCTACCTCGTGGTGACGAAGCCGTGGCCGTCGATGCTGCGCGGCATCTGGGGCGACGAGCAGCGCTTCCAGGACACCTACTGGTCCCGCTTCGAGGGCCTCTACTTCGCGGGCGACGGGGCGAAGAAGGACGCCGACGGCGACATCTGGCTGCTCGGGCGCGTGGACGACGTCATGAACGTCTCCGGCCACCGCCTGTCGACCACGGAGATCGAGTCCGCGCTGGTGTCGCACCCGATGGTGGCCGAGGCCGCCGTCGTCGGCGCGAGCGACGAGACGACCGGCCAGGCCGTCGTCGCCTTCGTCATCCTGCGCGCGGAGTACACCGACCGGGTGGACGAGGCCGGCGAGGGTGCCGACGTCGCCGCGACGCTGCGGGCGCACGTGACGCGGGAGATCGGCCCGATCGCCAAGCCGCGGACGATCCTCGTCGTGACCGAGCTGCCCAAGACGCGGTCCGGCAAGATCATGCGGCGCCTGCTGCGCGACGTCGCCGAGCACCGGCCGGTCGGCGACGTCACGACGCTGGCGGACTCCTCGGTCATGGACCTCATCGCCTCGGGCCTGGACAAGCCGGCGGCCGACCAGGGCTGAGGCCGGGACCCGTCCCGGGCCGGTGCTGACCTCTGATGCCCTGACGGCCCGACGCTGCGCGACCGTCAGGCCGTCAGGTCCGCCAGGAAGCGGGTGACCTCGCGGTCCAGGGTCGCCACGGACGGCACGAGCGGCACGACGCCGTCGCGCGCGCCGCCGTCCACGCGGTCGGACAGCTCCGTGACGTGGTCGCCCATGGAGCGGACGGCGTCCTCGATGCCGTCGAGGACCTCGGCGACCTCGCCGACGGCGGCCTGGGCGGTCGCGACCTGCTGCTCGATCCGGGCGGTCGCGTGCCGGGTCTCCTCGGCGAGGCGCTCGACCTCCTGGGCGACGACGGCGAATCCGCGGCCGTGCGCCCCGGCGCGGGCGGCCTCGATCGTCGCGTTGAGCGCGAGGAGCCGCGTCTGCGAGGCGACGGCGGCGATGAGCTTGACGACGTCGCTGATCACCGTGGCCGCGGACTCGAGGCGCTCGACGGAGACCTTGGCCCCCTCCGCGCGCTGCACCGCCTCGGTGGCCGACGTGGCCAGGGCCGAGGCGTTGCCCACCATGCCGCGGGCCTGCTCGCCGACCTGCGCCGAGGCCGCCAGCACCTCGCGCTCGAAGTCCGTGGCCAGGCGCGCCCGGGCCGCCGCGGTCGCCGCGACGTCCTCGGCGGAGCGCCGCATCGAGCCGCGAGCCGTGTTGATGATCCGGGCACGGGCCCGGAAGCTCCCCGGCAGCCCGCGCAGCAGCAGCCGGCGGTCGTGGTCCCCGGCGCTGGCCGCCTCCAGCGACGCCCCCGCCTCGCGGACGAACGCGTCGACGACGTCGAGCAGGTGGTTGAGGTTGCGCCGGACGGCGACGACCTCGTCGGGGACGCGGGTCGGGTTACCGGCGCCCCCGGTCGGCAGGGCCGGCACCCGGGCCTCCAGGTCGCCCTGCGCCGCGCGGCCGAGCACCTCCTCGAGGGACGCCATGGCGTCGCGGTAGACGGCGACCTCCGCCTCGAGCTGCCGCACGCGCCGTCGCGAGCCGATCATGCTGCTTCCTCCCGCTCGAGGGACCACACCCAGGCCTCGTAGGTGAGGCCGCGCTCTGCGAGGAGCCGGTCCAGCGCCGCGTCGCCGGCCAGAGCGGCCTCGCGCGCGCCGAGGCCGCGCTCGGCCGCCAGCACGTGCCGGTAGACCTCCTCGACGGCGGGGATGCCGGCCCACGTGGGGGCTCGTCGGTTGGAGTGGTAGCCGCAAGGGCGACCGGACGCGTCGATCGACGGCGTGATGTGGGCGAGGACCCAGTAGTGCGCGCCGTCGGTCGCCAGGTTCTTCACGTACGCGAACATCTCGCGGCCGTCGCGCAGGGTCGCCCACAACCGGTGGAAGACGCCCCGCGGCATCTCCGGGTGGCGGATGAGGTTGTGCGGCTGCCCGAGCGTCTCGGGCTCCTCCAGCGCGGAGATGCGCAGGAACACCTCGTTCGCGTAGGTGATGCGGCCCTGGAGGTCCGTCTTGGTGACGATGAGCTCCTCCGGACCCAGCCGGCGCTCGACGCCCGACGGCGTCGCGCGGCGCCCGGCCCGGGGCGGCACGCTGCCGCCGCCCTGGCCCTCGGCGCGCCCGCCGACGGCGGCCTCCTCGTGCGACTGACGCTGCATGGCTGCGCCTCCGAGCCTCGTGACGACCGGCCCCCGCCGTGACGGGCGTCACGGACCAACCGAGATGTCGACCGGACCGGCGCTCTCCTGAAGAGATGTGCGGGTGATTCCCCCTCCGGGCGCGCCCGCGGGTGTCGGTGCGCCGTGGTGGGATGGCCGCATGCCGCACCTCGAGACCTCCTCGTCCCTGGCGCCGGACGTCGCCGCGGCCGTCCGCGCCCTCGCCGACGGCGCGCGCGCCCACGACGGGATCGAGGCCCTCGGAGAGCAGACCGTCCTGTGGCTGACCAACCCCGCCGCGGCTGTCGCCCATGTCGTGGCACGGGAGCCGGTCGAGCGCACGGGCGGGGCGGACGCCGGCGACGTGGCCGGCACCGGTCACGGGCCCGGCGGCGCCGTCGTCGGCTACGTCCAGGTGGACCTGGGCGGCCCGGAGGCGGCACCCGCCTCGGCGGAGCTCGTCGTCGCCCCGGACCACCGTCGGCGCGGCGTGGGACGGGCGCTCCTGGACGCCGCGGGGCAGGCCGCGCGTGCCACGGGGCGGCCGGGCGTCGTCGTCTGGGCGCACGGCGACCTCCCGGGCGCCCGGGCGCTCGCGGCGGCGGCGGGGCTGGCCGTGACCAGGGAGCTCTGGCAGATGGCGCGGCCTCTCTCGGCCGACGACGCCGCGGACGACCCCCCAGCCACGCCCGACGGGGTCGCCGTCCGCCCCTTCGTCGTCGGCGCGGACGAGGGCGCGTGGGTCGCGGTCAACGCCCGGGCCTTCGCGAGCCACCCCGAGCAGGGCCGGCTCACGCGCGCGGACGTCGTCGCGCGCGAGGGCGAGCCGTGGTTCGACGCCGCGGACCTGCTGCTGGCGGAGCGCGACGGGCGACTCGTCGCGTCGGTGTGGATGAAGGTCGAGCCGGGATCCGGGACGGGTGAGCTCTACGCCCTCGGTGTGGACCCGGACGAGCAGGGCTCGGGACTGGGGCGCTACCTCACGGGCCTCGTGGTGCGGCACCTGGCCGCCCAGGATCTGGAGCGCGCCGAGCTGTACGTGGAGGGGGACAACGAGCCGGCGATCCGCACGTACGCGCGCGCGGGGTTCGCGCGGTCCCGCGTGGACGTGCAGTACGGCGCGGCGCCCACGGCGGAGCGGGCGACGGGCACGGCGGAGCGGGCGACGGGCACGGCGGGACCGGCGGCCGGTCCGACAACCTCGTGACCCCCGCGACCCCACCTGCCGCGTGGACGTCGGGGATGCCACGATGGGCGGCATGACCGCTCACCCCGAGGCCTCGGCCGAGGAGATCCTCGCCACGCCCGCCCCGGCACCGGAGACCGCCGAGGAGGGCGACCACGCCACGCCGGCGCTGCCCGAGGACCGCTTCGCCGATCGCGAGCTGTCCTGGCTCGCGTTCAACGAGCGGGTCCTGGAGCTGGCCGAGGACGACTCCCTGCCGCTGCTGGAGCGGGCCCGCTACCTGGCGATCTTCGCGTCGAACCTGGACGAGTTCTTCATGGTGCGCGTCGCCGGCCTCAAGCGGCGCATCGCGACGGGCATGGCGGTCACCGCGGCGTCCGGCCTGAGCCCCCGGCAGGTGCTCGAGGGCATCGCCGTCCGGTCCCAGGAGCTCATGGCCCGGCACGCCCGCGTCTTCCTCGACGACGTGCGGCCCGCCCTCGCGCAGGAGGGCATCACGATCGTCCACTGGGAGGACCTGGGGCAGGACGAGCAGGACCGGCTGCAGAAGTTCTTCCGCCGGCAGATCTTCCCCGTGCTCACGCCGCTCGCCGTCGACCCGGCGCACCCCTTCCCCTACATCTCGGGGCTGTCGCTCAACCTCGCCGTCGTCGTGGGCAACCCGGCGACCGGCAAGGAGCACTTCGCGCGCGTCAAGGTGCCGCCGCTGCTGCCGCGCTTCATCGCGGTGGACGCCCTCGGCCGGCCCAGCGCCCCGGGAACGCAGGCGGCGGACCCGGAGCGCGGCCCGACGTCGTTCGTGCCGCTGGAGGACGTCATCGCGGTGCACCTCGGTGCGCTCTTCCCGGGCATGGAGGTGCGCGAGCACCACACGTTCCGGGTGACGCGGAACGAGGACGTCGAGGTCGAGGAGGACGACGCCGAGAACATCCTCCAAGCGATGGAGAAGGAGCTGCTGCGGCGGCGCTTCGGCCCGCCGGTGCGCCTGGAGGTCGCGGAGGACATCGCGCCGCGCGTGCGGGACCTGCTGGTCCGCGAGCTCGGCGTGGAGGAGTCCGAGGTCTACGCGCTGCCGGCCCCGCTGGACCTGACGGGCCTCAACCTCATCGCCGACCTGGACCGTCCCGACCTGCGCTTCCGCCGGTTCGTCGGCGGGACGCACCGGCACCTCGCCGAGGTCGAGTCCTCGAAGCCGACCGACGTCTTCGCCGCCATCCGGCGCCGGGACATCCTGCTGCACCACCCGTACGACTCGTTCGCGACGTCGGTGCAGACCTTCCTCGCGCAGGCCGCCGCGGACCCCCACGTCCTGGCGATCAAGCAGACGCTCTACCGGACCTCGGGCGACTCCCCCATCGTGGACTCGCTCATCGACGCGGCCGAGGCCGGCAAGCAGGTCCTCGCGCTCGTCGAGATCAAGGCTCGTTTCGACGAGCAGAACAACATCTCCTGGGCGCGCAAGCTCGAGCAGGCGGGCGTCCACGTCGTCTACGGCATCGTGGGGCTCAAGACGCACTGCAAGCTCTCGCTCGTCGTGCGCCAGGAGGTCGACGGCCTGCGCCGGTACTGCCACGTCGGGACGGGCAACTACAACCCGAAGACGGCGCGGCTGTACGAGGACCTGGGGCTGCTGACCAGCGACCCGGACGTCGGTCAGGACCTGACGCGGCTGTTCAACCAGCTGTCCGGGTACGCCCCGAAGTCGCGGTTCCACCGCCTGCTCGTCGCGCCGCGCAGCGTCCGGTCCGGTCTGGTCGAGCGGATCGAGCGGGAGCGGGAGAACCACCTCGCCGGCCTCCCGGCGTGGATCCGCTTCAAGGTGAACGCCGTGGTGGACGAGGAGACGATCGACGCGCTCTACCGCGCGTCCCAGGCCGGCGTCCCGGTCGACCTGGTGGTCCGCGGGATCTGCGCGGTCCGGCCGGGCATCCCGGGCCTGTCCGAGACGATCCGGGTGCGGTCCATCCTCGGGCGCTTCCTGGAGCACGGGCGGATCTTCGCCTTCGCCAACGGCGGGGAGCCGGAGGTGTTCATCGGGTCCGCCGACCTCATGCACCGCAACCTGGACCGCCGGGTCGAGGCGCTCGTCCGCCTGGGCGACCCGGGGCACGTCGAGGAGCTCCTCGAGCTGCTGGACCTGTCGATGGACGACGCCACCGCGACCTGGCACCTCGGGCCGGACGACACGTGGACGCGGCACGGTCGCGGGGAGGACGGCGCCCCGCTGCGGGACCTGCAGGAGCTGCTCGTCACACGCCGTCGTCGTCGGCCGGCCGGCTCCCGGTGAGCCGGAGCGGGGGGCGGCGCGCAGGGCGCGCGCCGGGACGGGCGCTGGGCTGCGTGGAGGTGCGATGACGCAGCAGGTCAACGGGCGCGCCGTCGTCGAGGCCGCCGGGGCCCTGGTGTGGCGCGAGCGCGAGGGGCGCCTGGAGCTGCCGGTCGTCCACCGCCCCCGGTACAAGGACTGGTCCTGGCCGAAGGGCAAGCTCGACCCGGGCGAGCTGCTGCCGACCGCCGCTGTCCGCGAGGTGGCCGAGGAGATCGGCGAGCAGGTCGTGCTCGGCGTACCGCTGCCATCCCTGCGCTACACCACCTCCGACGGCCGACCGAAGCGGGTGCACTACTGGGCGGCCCGCTGCGCAGCCGACGGCGACGCCGTCGCGGTCGCCGTGCGGCCGAGCGTCGAGCGCGCTCCGCTGGAGGAGATCGACGACGTCGTCTGGGTCAGCGCGACGACGGCCGGCGAGCTCCTCACGCGCAGAGCCGACCGGGCCCCCCTCGAGGCGCTCGTGCACCTGTGGGAGCGGCAACGGCTGGCAACGCGCGCCGTCGTCGTCGCGCGGCACGGGCGGGCGCAGCGACGGTCGGCGTGGAAGGGCGGGGAGGAGACGCGGCCGCTCACCGGGCAGGGGCGCGCGCAGGCGAAGGCGCTGGTCCCGGTGCTCGCGGCGTTCGGGGTCGGGGAGGTCGTGACGAGCCCCTGGGAGCGGTGCCTGCGGACCGTCGTGCCGTATGCCGAGCGGGCCGGCCTGCCCGTGTGCACCGTGGACGCCCTCACCGAGGCGGCGTTCAAGGACGACCCGGCGAAGGCGGCGCAGGTGGTGGAGGAGCTCCTGCGAGAGCCGCGCGACGTCGTGCTGTCCACCCACCGCCCCGTGCTGCGGTCGGTGATGGACGCGATCGGCGAGGGCACCCGCCGGTGGACGACCGGCGCGCTGCCGGAGAAGGACCCGTGGCTGCGCACGGGAGAGGCGCTCGTCGCGCACGTCGCCGGGTCGGGCAACGCGGCGCGCGTCGTCGCGGTCGAGCGTCACCGCGGGGCAGCGAACGGGGACTGAGGCGAGGCCGGCATGGACTCGTCACGAGCCGGCTCAGCGCAACGGCTTCGCCATGAAGAGGCAGGGCGTTCCCGGCCAGAGGTCGTCGAACTCCTCCAGCGGCAGGAAGCCCATGGCCTCGTAGAAGTGGCGCGTGCGCCGGTAGCCCTCGTCGGGATGCGCGCGGCCGAGCGTCTTGACGGTCAGGAGCTGCGTCCCGAGGGAGCGCGCGTCCTCCTCGACCCGGTGCAGGAGCGCGCGACCCACGCCCCGACGGTGCCATCGCTCCTTGACCGCCATGAGGTGGACCTCTGCCGTGCTGGGGTGGTGCTGCTCGAGCAGCAGCACGCCCACACGTTCGCCCGTGGGTGCGTCGGCCACGTAGTTCGCCAGCCTGGTCGCTGCGTCGACGTAGGCGGCGTTGGAGTCGGCACGGCCGAACCACGCCGGAAGGTCGGCGAGGATCTCCCGGACCCCCGCGCGATCGCCGTCGGGCAGCCGTCGGACGCTCGGAGGTGAGGGCACCGGCCGAACGTAGGCCGGCACGACATCGCGGGACAACGGCATTGCCCGCGCGGGGCGTGGGTTCTCGACCTGCGCTCGCTCCCTGCGGGTGAGAGGGCTCCGCCGGCACGCCGGCCTGCACGACCTCGTGCCCGCCGTCCCCCGCCCGCTGGGCCGGCGTGCTCATGCGGCTCGTGCGCGTGCGGACCTCGTCGTCCCGCCGGACGTGCTGGGCGGCGGGCACGAGAAGGATGGGGCGCCGGACCGGGAGCGCCTGTCGGCGCGAAGGCCGCTCGAAGCGGCATTGTGTGGAGCCCGGGGCTACCGCGGTCCGGCGCCTGCACCACTGTACGCGTCGGCCCGGATCGGCACAGTCCGGGCAGCGGTGACCCTTCTCATCGCAGCTGCGGGAATGGGGGCCGGTCGGGGGCCGGTCGGGCCGGTCACCTGCACCGGCCGGGCGAGGTCCACGGGGTCTGTGCGCCTGTGCGCCTGTGCGCCTGTGCGCGAAACCGTCCTCGGCACGCGCTCCGCCCCGGGGCCGGGCCCGTCGCGCGCGACTCGTCCGGCGCCGCACGCCGCCCTGGCCCAGACCCGACCCCGCTGACCGGACCACGTCGGGCGCGCTCGGCCTGTCTCGACCTGCCGGCCGAGCCGTGTCAGACCCTTGCCCTAGTCTCGAACACATGTTCGAATCATTGCCCGGCGCGCGAACGGTTCAGGTCGACATGCCGTCGGCCATGCCGACGTGCGCCTGCTCGTGCGGCGACGAGCACCCCGCCGTCGAGGTCGGTGGCGTCCCCACCGTGGCCGAGGTGCTCGAGCGGGCTCGCCAGGCCCGGACCGAACGCGACAGGTCGAGGGTGCTCGTCGGTCACCCTCCCGGGTGGGACGACCTGCACCCGGTCGCCGCACGACTTCACGGCACGAAGCCCTCTCCCGAGCTGGCGCGCGACCTCGCACTGCTGCAGCCGGCGGACGTCGATGACGCCGGCCTCGTGGAGATGGCGGCCGCGTGGGAGCGCGTCATCGCGTGGGCGACGGCGGCGCAGTCGTCGGCCGTCGCCGAGATGGTCCGTCGAGCACGCGGACCCCGGGAGGAAGGCTTCGTCGCCGACGAGATCGCCGCGGCCACGGGCGTCACTCCCCGAGCGGGACGGGTCGTGGTCGAGCGCGCCGTCGCTCTCCTGCGCGCACCGGACGTCCACGATGCCCTGTCCGACGGCACGCTCACGGTCCGGAAGGCCGACACCCTCTGCCGGGTGACGGCCCACCTGCCACCCGGTCAGGCCGCGATCGTCCGCGACGCCGTCCTGGCCCACGGCTCGGGACTGACCGCGCCGCAGATCCGGGGCAAGGCTCGCCGCATCGAGCTGGAGCTGGACCCCACGGCGGCTCACCGGAGGCACGAAGCGGCCCGGCGTACGCGTGGGGTCTGGATGGAGCCCGCGGAGGACTGCATGGCGTACCTCCACGCCTACCTGCCCGCGACGGACGCGACGAGGGTGATGACGGCTGTCGACGCCATCGCTGCGGCAGCCGGGAAGGACGACGACCGGGGCATCGACGCCCGACGGGCGGACGCACTCGTCGACGTGCTCCGCCGCGTACTGGACCGTGGTGTCGGCCCGGACGGTGCGGAGCTGCCCGTGTCGCCGCGCCGTCGCCCACATCTCAACGTCACCCTCAACCTCTCGACCCTGCTCGGGCTCCGCGACGATCCCGCTGTCCTCGCGGGCTACGGTCCCATCGGTGCGCAGATGGCGCGGGAGGTCGCCGCTCAGGGCGCGTGGACCTTCACCCTGATCGATCCCCGGAGCGGCGAGGTGCTCGAGCGGGCCTCGAAGGGGTACCGCCCCTCACCGAGCGTCCTCGCGGCCGTGGTGGACCGTGCGCCGACCTGCACGTTCCCCGGATGTGGTGTCGCGGCGTCCTGGTGCGACATCGACCACATCGCCCCGTACGACCACGACCGGCCGGGCGAGGAGCAGACCCGGACCGACGGCCTGCACCCGCTCTGCCGTCACCACCACGTGATGAAGACCCACGGCCGGTGGACGCCCCAGCGGGATCCGGCGACGGGCGTCACGACATGGCACTCGCGGACCGGCCAGGTCTACACGAGGGACCCCGTCGCGGCACCGTTCGAACCAGGACCGCCAGGGCTGGTGTCCGGAGACGCGGATGCGCACGTGGACGTGGACGCGCATGCACATGCACATGCGGACGTGGATGCGCATGCGCACGCGGAGGTGGGTGCGGATGCGCATGCGGACGTGGACCCGGCCGCGGACGCGGCTGCACAGAACGATCCCGGCGATCTTCACGGCAGCCCGGACGAGCTCGGCAGCGGCCCCTCTGCGCGCGGCGAGCCCAAGGCCGGTACTGGAGCCCCCGGTGAGCCCGACAGCAATCACCCCGCCTGCGGCGAGCCCGACCGCAGTCCTGGAACCCGCGGCGCGCCGGACAGCGATCCACCCGCCCGCGGCGAGAGCGGCACGCGCAAGGAGGCCAGCGCGGCGGGCGGAGGCGGGAGCACAGGAGACGAGGGCACCGGCGCGGCAGGAGTGGGAGAGAGCGAGAAGGACGTCGGCGCACCACCCTTCTGATGGGCGCGTCCCCGGTCCAGCCACAGCAGCGACCGATCAGGGCCGCGGCCCTCGGCGAGCTGTCGAGCACGACAGGTGTCGTCGGGCGGGTCGTCGGGTCAGTGCTCGCACCTCGACCCCGGTGCGCCCCGGGCCGGCGTCGCTCAGTCCAGGTGGCCGGACCGCCAGAGCGTGGCCGCGTGCTCGAGCTCCTCGGCGGTCCGGACGAGCCCGGAGGCGCCGTGCGTCAGGCTCCGCGCGAGCTCGGTGTCCCGGTCCTCGACGTGATCGGCGTCGAACGCCGCCCCCGTCGCCAGGACCCGGCAGAACGCCGCCGCACGCTCGAGGGCCACGGCGAGGTCGCCGACGAACACCCCCGAGAGGACGGCATCGACGAGACGCGAGACGTCCTGGGGCCCGGGCGGGCTGACCACGCCGGCGACGGCGTCATGCACCTCGGCCCGCGTCACGCCCATGCGGTACCGCTCCGCGACCGTCCGAGGGTCGCGGAGCACCCAGCTGCGCAGCACGTAGAGCCGCCACAGCGCGCCGGGCAACGTGTTGGGCGCGCTGTCGGCCCACATCGCTGCGACCGTGTCCAGCCCCTCCGTCTCGACGAGACGGACGAGGCGGTCGACCAGGTCCGGGTCCTCCGCGGCACGTCCCTGGTGCACGATGACGCTCGCCGTGGTGTGGGCGACCTCCTGCCGCAGCGCCGGGTCGACGTCGCCCTGGATCTCGTCGGCCTGCCGCGGGTCGAGCATCGCCGGACGCCGCGGGCGGCGCGCCCCCTCGGGCATCAGACGGTCCCCGACGATGTAGGACCGCCCAGAGACACCGACAGGCGGGTCGCCTCCGCCCCAGCCGCGGTCGGTCGGGACACCTCCGCCCCAGCCGCGGTCGGTCGGGACACCCCCGGCCCAGCCGCGGTCCGTCGGGACACCCCCGGCCCAGCCGCGGTCGGTCGGGACACCTCCCGCCCAGCCGCGATCGGTCGGGACACCCCCGGGCCAGCCGCGGTCGGTCGGGACACCTTCAACCCCGAGCCGGTCGGCTCCCCCGGGACCGACATCAGGATGCGCCGCCCTCGGGCTCGAACGTCAGCGACACCGAGTTCATGCAGTACCGGTCGCCGGTGGGCGTCTGCGGGGCGTCGTCGAAGACGTGCCCCAGGTGGGACCCGCAGCGGGCGCACCGCACCTCGGTGCGCACCATGCCGAGGCCGCGGTCCTCGATCAGCTCGACCGCGTCGCCGGCCTTCGGCTGGTAGAAGCTCGGCCACCCGCAGTGGGCGTCGAACTTCGTCTCCGCCGTGAAGAGCACCTGGCCGCACGCACGGCACGCGTACGTCCCGCGACGCTTCTCGTGCAGCAGCTCGCCCGTCCCCGGCCGCTCCGTCCCCGCCTGGCGCAGCACGTAGTACTCCTCGGCGGACAGCGCCCGCCGCCACTCGTCCTCGGTCCTCGTCACCTCGTACGCCACATCGGCCTCCTTCGTCCCCCCGACGGTACGTCGTGACCCGCGGCCCGCGCAGCGGCCGACGGCGGCGCGGCCTCAGGAAGGGCGGACGGCGCACCCGAGGTCCCGGACCGCCGGCACCGGTCCAACGGCGGCCAGGCGCCGGCGACGGCTCGCGTCGCGGGCCACAGTGGGCCCTGCTCGGACCACCCCCGGGGGGCCGCCTCTGCGCGTCCTCGCGATCCCGACCCATCCACCCCCGCCCGCGCTCCGAACCCTGACGAACCATCCGCCAGAACGAGGAGTTCTCATGCGCACCACTCGCACGACCCGCACCCGTTCCGCCGCGGCCGCAGCCGCCGTGACGGCCGCTCTCGCGCTGACGTCCTGCGCCGCCGACACGACCGAGGACGCGCCGGCCGCCGCAGAGATGATGGAGGAGCAGGCGCCCGAGCCGACGGACGAGGAGACGCAGGAGATGCTCTCCTCCCTCATGCCGATGGGCACGGGCGACCCGTTCGTGGACGCCCGGACCGCCGCGGCGCACATGCCCGAGACCGCGCTCACCCTCGCCACCGGCCTCGCGGCCGCCACGGGGACCGAGGGCGAGGTCGCCTCCCCGGCCGCCGACCTGCGGGCCGGCCTGACGGCCCTGCTGCAGGAGCACGTCTACCTCGCCGGCATCGCGGTCGCGACCGCCTACACGGCCGGCGCCGACTCGGCCGAGTTCGAGGCGGCCGCCGCCGCGCTCGACGGCAACTCCGTCGACCTCTCCGAGGCGATCGGCTCCCTCGCCGGTGAGGACAACGGCGCGACCTTCCTCGAGGTCTGGCGCTCGCACATCGCCGACTTCGTCGACTACGCGGTCGCCCGCGCCGGCGGCGACCAGGCCGGTGTCGACCAGGCCCTGTCCGACCTCGCCGCCTACACGCAGACCGCCGGTGGCTTCTTCGAGCAGATCAGCAACGGCGCCCTCCCGGCCGACGCGATCGCGGGCTCGCTCTCGATGCACGTCACCACGCTGACCGAGGCGATCGACGCCCTCGCGGCCGGCGACCCGACCGCGTACGCGGAGCTCCAGGAGGCGGCTGCCCACGTCAGCGAGTCCGCCAGCACGATCGCCGCGGGCTTCGACACGGCGCTCGAGCTCGAGGGCGACCCCGCCGACGGCGCCTCGACGCTCCGCACGGGCCTGACCAACCTCCTCCAGGAGCACGTCTACCTCGCGAGCATCGCGGTGTTCACGGCGTACACGGCCGAGGGCGGGCCGGAGTCCGAGGCGTTCGCGGCCGCCGCCGGGGTGCTGGACGAGAACAGCGTCGCCCTCTCCGAGGCGGTCACCTCGCTCGCCGGTGAGGAGAACGGCGCGGCGTTCCTCGACCTGTGGCGCGAGCACATCGGGTTCTTCGTCGACTACGCGGTCGCCGCTGCGGGTGACGACGAGGAGGCCATGCAGGAGGCCCTGCGCAACCTCGACGGCTACCGCCCGCAGGCGGGCGCGTTCTTCGAGGAGGTCAGCGGGGGCGAGCTCCCCGCCGACGCCGTCGCCGAGGGCCTCGGCATGCACGTCGAGACCCTCGCCGGTGCCATCGACTCGCTCGACGCGGCGCTCGTGGAGGGCGCGTCGCAGTGACGGGGCTCCCGGTCGGCGACCGGTGCCAGGGACGTGCTGACACGCAGCCCTGACAGCGCACCAATCACCACGACCCGTCCGGCGGTGGAGGGCCGCCGGACGGGTCGCGGGTGGCGCGCACACGAGCGGATCAACGAAGGGCCCGTGGGCACGAGCGCGCTGAGCGGACGGCGGAGATGTCATGACCGTGGTGCAGACTGACCCGGTGACCTGGGCCTCCCGCGACGACGACGGCACGCGGCCCACGTTCACCGACGACGTCGCCGGCGGCACGCCGCCGACGGAGCGGCCGGACGGCGACCGGCGGGGCGCCGCCCAGGACACGGCCACCGCCCAGGACACAGCCGCC
>NZ_CAMPHH010000044.1 GCF_946885855.1 uncultured Actinotalea sp.
GCACCACCGACACAGCCCGGACCCGCGCCGCTGCCTGCGGGTCCCGAGCAGCCCGGCCCGTCCGGCCGCGCGTCGTCGGACGAGCCGCACGTGCCGGCCCACGGCTTCGTCCCCTCCCGCGAGCTCCGCGACGACCTGGGCGCGCTGCGCGCGGAGGTCGCGAAGGCCGTCGTCGGGCAGGACGCAGCCGTCACGGGGCTCGTCATCGCCCTGCTGTGCCGAGGGCACGTCCTCCTCGAGGGCGTGCCGGGCGTGGCGAAGACCCTGCTCGTACGGACGCTGAGCACCGCCCTGCAGCTGGACACCAAGCGCGTCCAGTTCACGCCCGACCTCATGCCGGGCGACGTGACCGGCTCGCTCGTGTACGACGCCCGCACCGCGCAGTTCTCCTTCCGCGAGGGCCCGGTCTTCACCAACCTGCTGCTCGCGGACGAGATCAACCGGACCCCTCCGAAGACCCAGGCATCGCTGCTGGAGGCCATGGAGGAGCGCCAGGTGTCCGTCGACGGCCACCCCCGCCGGCTGCCCGACCCGTTCCTGGTCATCGCGACGCAGAACCCGGTCGAGTACGAGGGCACCTACCCCCTGCCGGAAGCCCAGCTCGACCGCTTCCTGCTCAAGCTCACGCTGCCGCTGCCCGAGCGCGACCAGGAGATCGAGGTGCTGCGCCGGCACGCCGCGGGGTTCGACCCCCGCGACCTCGCCGGCGCCGGGGTCCGCCCGGTGACCGACGCCGAGCAGCTCGCCCGCGCCCGGGCCGAGGTCGCGCAGGTGCAGGTCGCGCCGGAGGTCCTCGGGTACGCCGTCGACCTCGTCCGCGCCACCCGCCGCTCGCCGTCGTTGTCCCTCGGCGTCTCCCCCCGCGGCGCGACGGCCCTGCTGACCACGGCCCGTGCCTGGGCGTGGCTGTCGGGCCGGGGCTACGTCACGCCGGACGACGTCAAGGCGCTCGCCCACCCGACCCTGCGCCACCGCGTGCAGCTGCGTGCGGAGGCCGAGCTCGAGGGCGTGACGGCGGAGAGCGTGCTCGACACGGTCCTCGGCGCCGTCCCGGTCCCCCGCTGACCCGTGGCCCTCACCTGGCGCGCCGTCGCCCTCGCCGCGCTCGGCCTCGCGGCCGTCGTCCTCGTCCCGACGACGGCGACCGCGCTCGCCTGGGGCGTGCTCGTGGCGGCTGTGTGCCTGGTCGACCTCGCGCTGGCCGCGTCCCCGCGCGAGGTGGCCCTGACGCGGTCCGTCCCCCGCTCGGTGCGGCTCACCGAGACGACGCGCTCGACGCTCGTCGTGACGAACCGGTCGGGCCGCCGGCTGCGCGCGACGCTGCGGGACGCCTGGCAGCCGTCAGCAGGGGCGACCCGCAACCGGCACGAGGTCGACGTGCCCGACGGCGAGGCGCGGCGGGTCGTGACGCCGCTGCGGCCGACGCGCCGCGGTGACCGGCTGGCCGACCGGGTCACCATCCGGTCCTACGGTCCGCTGCGGGTCGCGGCCCGGCAGGCGTCGGTCGCCGTGCCGGGGCGGCTGCGGGTGCTTCCCGAGTTCGCGTCCCGGCGGCACCTGCCGAGCCGGCTCGCCCGGCTGCGCGAGATGGACGGGCGCACCGCCGTGCAGATCCGCGGCGCCGGCACGGAGTTCGACTCGCTGCGGGAGTACGTCATCGGCGACGACGTGCGCTCGATCGACTGGCGCGCGACGGCGCGCCGGTCCGAGGTCGTCGTCCGGACCTGGCGCCCGGAGCGCGACCGGAGGGTGCTCGTCGTCCTCGACACCTCCCGGACGTCGGCGGCGCGGATCGGTGACGTCCCACGCATCGACGCCTCCATCGAGGCGGCGCTGCTGCTGTCGGCGCTCGCCTCCCGTGCCGGGGACCGCGTCGACCTCATCGCCTACGACCGGCGCCTGCGGGCGCAGGTGACCGGTGCGAACGGTCCGCGGCTGCTCCCCGAGCTCGCGGACGCGCTGGCGCCCGTCGACCCCGCCCTGGTCGAGGCGGACTGGCCGGCCGTCGTCGCGACGGTCCGGCAGCGCCTGTCGCAGCGGGCGCTCGTCGTCCTGCTCACGTCCCTGGAGCCCGCCGCGGTGGAGAGCGGGGTCCTGCCCGTCGTCGCGCCGCTCGCGCACGACCACACGGTCGTCCTCGCGTCCGTGGCGGACCCGGAGGTCGCCGCCCTGCGCGGACGCCGCGACGGGTCCGACGAGGTCTACGACGCCGCCGCCGCCGAGCGGACCGAGCTCGAACGCGCCGCGGTGAGCATCCGACTGCGCCAGCGCGGCGTCGAGGTCGTCGACGCGCTGCCCGAGGAGCTCGCCCCGCGCCTGGCCGACACCTACCTCGCCCTCAAGGCGGCAGGTCGCCTCTGACGCCGACGGGCCCGCGCCGCCGCTGGGGCGGTCCACCGTGTGGCACGCTCGTCCGCATGGCCGCACCGCCCCGCTCCGGACGCCCCTCGCCCGCGGAACGCCGTCGTCGGCGGACCCGGACGCTGGCGCTCGTCGTCGCGATCGCCCTCGTGGCGACGCTGGCGATCCCGCTGGCCGCCCTCGCGACGCCAGGGCGGCCCTCCGGGCCGCTCCCCGTCGGTGCTGCCGACGTCTCCGTGGCGGACGCGCAGTCGCTCGCAGACGCGCGGGAGGTGCTCGGCAGGGACGACCTGCACGAGGTCTGGCTGTGGTCGACGGCGTTCCTCCGCGGGGACGCGGCGGCGCTGGCCGCACCGTTGGACGGCGCGGACCAGTGGCTCGCCGGTGCGGCGACGGGCACCCGCACCGCGTGGCTCGACCCGGACCTGGACCGCGTGGTCCTGGCAGCGTCCGACGACGACGCCGAGCTCGCCGCCGCCCTGGCGGCCCTCGCCACCGACGACCGGCTCGTGACGGACGAGGGCGACTGGCTCGTCCTCGCCGCCGACGGGACCGTGCGGTCCCTCGTGCCCGACCGCGTCGGCGAGGGGCCCGCGGCACCGACCGCGCTGGCCGACTTCCAGGCGACCCGAGCCGCGCGGTGGGAGGCCGTCATGGCGGCGGCCGGGGACGACGCCGGCGACACCGGCGCCGGGTCCGGGGGTACCGACGACGCCGTCGACGCAGCGGGTGCGGACGGCCTGCGCGCCGTCGTGCCGTGGGTGCTGCTCGTGGCGCTGGTCCTCACGGGGTCCGCCGTCGCGGTCCGTGCGCGCCGGGGTCGGACGGCCGGGGAGGAAGCAGGCGGCGCCGGTCAGGCCGCCGTCGGCAGCGCGTCGCCGCGCTCCTCCTGACCCAGGTCCCCCGTCTCGCCCTCCCGGGACGCCCGCCGGCCGAGCGTGAGCACGTACGCCCAGTACGCGGCCAGGACCACGGCGCCGATGGCGATCTTGAGCCACCAGGGCAGGACGGTCGAGGGCGTGACGAAGCCCTCGACGAGCCCCGACACGCCCAGGACGACCACGAGGCCCAGCGCCACCGTGATGAGGGACCTGCCCTCCTCGGCGACCGCGCGGCTGCGCGGCCGGCCGGCGGGGTCGACGACCGTCCAGAAGAGCTTCAGGCCCGCACCGCCCGCCACGAAGATGGCGGTGAGCTCCATGAGCCCGTGAGGGAGGATGAGCTGGAAGAAGATGTCGAGACCGTCGTGCAGGGCCATGACCCCGCCGGCCGCGCCGACGTTGACGGCGTTGGACAGCAGGACGTAGACCGGCCAGATGCCGGAGATGCCGAAGGCCACGCACTGCGCGGCGATCCAGGCGTTGTTGGTCCAGACCTGGGCGGCGAAGCTGCTGCCGTCGTACTGCGTGTAGTAGGAGGCGAACTGCTGCTCGGCGTAGAGCCGCAGCTCAGCGGGGGTCCCGAACGCGGCCTGGGCGCTCGGGTCGTGGTACATCGTGAAGCCGGCCACGGTGGCGACCAGGCAGAAGGCGACCGTCACCCCGACCGTCCACCAGCGCACCCGGTAGAAGGCCGCGGGCAGGACGACGGCGAAGAACCGCGCCAGGTCCGACCAGGACGGGTCGTGGGCGCCGGCGATCGCCGCACGGGCGCGGGCGAGGAGGTCGGACAGGTGCGACACCACGGACGGGTCGGGCGCTGCGGAACGCACCGCCGACAGGTGCGTCGCCACCTGCTGGTAGAGGGCGACGAGCTCGTCGCTCTCCGCGCCGCTCAGGCGCCGACGGCGGCTGAGGTCGTCCAGTCGCTGCCAGCTCGCGCTGTGCACGGCGGAGAACGCATCCAGGTCCACGCCCGGTAGCCTGCCACAGCGAGGTGGGCCGCCGGCCGAGGGCTGTGGAGGTCCGGAGGAGCAGAGGGACCGGCGCGCGCGACGTGGGCCGGACGGGGCGGGAGCGTGGGCGGGTGTCCGAGGAGATCCTCATCGGCGAGGGCGTCGTGCTCGACGCCCGGCCGGCCTCGTTCGCCACGCGGGCTCTCGGCGCCCTCCTCGACATCGCCGTCCAGGGCGTCCTGGCGGTCATCCTCGTCGTCGTCGTCCCCGCCGTCGCCGGTGGCCTCGACCCGGCCCAGCTCGCGGCCCTCGGCATCGGGCTCGTCGTCCTCGTGCTCGTCGTGCTCCCGACCACCGTGGAGACGCTGACCCGGGGCCGCTCCGTCGGCAAGCTGGTGGTCGGCATCCGGGTCGTGCGCGACGACGGCGGCCCGGTGCGCTTCCGCCACGCCGTGCTGCGCGCGCTCGTGGCCGTCGGCGAGATCTGGCTGACCGCAGGAGCCGTCGCCCTCATCACCTCGTTGGTGCACCCGCAGGGCAAGCGCGTCGGCGACCTGCTCGCGGGGACCTACGCCGTCCGGGTCCGCGGTGGGCAGCGCGCCCTGCCCCCGGTGCCGATGCCCCCGGAGCTCGCGGCCTGGGCCGCGGGCGCCGACATCCGCCGCCTGCCGGACGGCCTCGCCCTCGCGACGCGGCAGTTCCTCGGCCGCGCGATGAGCCTCAACCCGGCCTCGCGGGAGGCACTCGGTCTGCGCCTCGCGGCCGAGGTGGAGTCGCACGTGGCGCCCGGACCCCCGCCCGGCACCCACCCCGAGCGGTTCATCGCCGCGGTGCTGGCCGAGCGGCGCGACCGGGAGTACGCCCGGGCGGTGCAGGTCGCCGAGCAGGCCCGGGCCGAGGCTGCCCTCCTGCACCGGCTGCCGCACGGCATCCCGGACCCCGAGGACCGCGGGACCCCCGGGACGCCCGTGTTGCAGCACGTGCCCCAGGGCGTCCCCGGCCCACCGGCCTGAGGGTCAGACCGTGCCCGCCGACGGGTACGCCTCGTCCACCAGGAGCACCGGGATGCCGTCCCGGACGGGGTAGGCCAGGACGCACGCCTGCCCCGTGCACACCAGCTCCGCGGCGCCGTCCGGCCGGCGCCCGTCGCGCAGCGGGGAGCCGCAGCCCGGGCACCGCAGGAGCTCCCGCACCCAGCCCGTCACCGCGCCGTCAGCGGTGGCGCTCACGCCGCACCCCCCGTGCCGCGCACGAGGCCGAGCACGTCGTCGCGCACCTTGACCATGACGTCCTCGTCCGCGGCCTCGACGTTGAGCCGCAGGAGCGGCTCCGTGTTGGACGCGCGCAGGTTGAACCACCAGCGGGGGTGGGAGTCCCAGTGCGAGACGGTGAGCCCGTCCATCTCGTCCACCGTGACCGGCCCGGCGCCCTGCTGGGTCACGTAGGCCTCCACGACCCGTGCCCGCGCCGCCGTGACGTCCGGTACGCGGGAGTTGATCTCACCGCTGGCGACGTAGGGCTCGTACGCCTCGGCCAGGCCCGACATCGTCGCGAGGCCCCCGTCCCGCGCCTCGCCGAGCGCGGCGAGCACGTGCATCGCCGCGAGCATGCCGGTGTCCGCGAAGAAGAAGTCGCGGAAGTAGTAGTGGGCGCTGTGCTCCCCGCCGAACACCGCGTTGTTCGCGGCCATCTCGGCCTTGATGAAGGAGTGCCCGACCCGGGTGCGCACCGTCCGCGCCCCGGCGGAGCGCAGCAGGTCCGGCACGACGGCGGACGTGATGAGGTTGTGGATCACCGTGGGCGTCCGCCCCGCCGCCTGCTCGCGGGCCACCTCGCGCAGGCCGACCAGGGCCGTCACCGCCGACGGCGACACCGGCTCCCCGCGCTCGTCGACGACGAAGCACCGGTCCGCGTCGCCGTCGAAGGCCAGCCCGAGGTCCGCACCGTGCGCGACGACGGCCGCCTGGAGGTCGCGCAGGTTCTCCGGCTCCAGCGGGTTCGCCTCGTGGTTCGGGAAGGAGCCGTCCAGCTCGAAGTAGAGCGGGACGACCTCCAGCGGGAGCGCAGGCAGTCCGCTGTCCGTCCCGAGCACGGCAGGCACCGTCAGCCCGGCCATGCCGTTGCCGGCGTCGACGACGACCTTGAGGGGCCGGATCGCCGAGAGGTCGACGAGGGAGCGGAGGAAGGCGGCGTACTCGCCGAGCATCTCCCGGTGGGTGACGGTGCCCGGCGTCGGCGCGGGCTCCGGGCCGCCGTCGGCCAGGTACCGGGCCGCGAGCTCGCGGATCTCCGCCAGCCCCGAGTCCTCCCCGACCGGGCGGGCGCCCGCGTGGCACATCTTGATGCCGTTGTACTCCGCCGGGTTGTGGCTCGCGGTGAACATGGCCCCGGGCAGCCCGAGCGAGCCCGAGGCGTGGTAGAGCCCGTCGGTCGAGCACAGGCCGATGCGGACGACGTCGACGCCCCGCGCCGTGAGGCCCTCGGCGAACGCGTCGACGAGCGCGTCCCCGGACGGGCGCATGTCCTGACCGACGACGACTCGCGCGTCGCCCGCGGACCGGTGGACGACCACCTCGGCGAAGGCGGCCCCGATCGCCTTCGCGACCAGCGGGCTGAACGGCTCCGGGACCACGCCCCGGACGTCGTAGGCCTTGATGAGCCCCGACAGGTCCGGCGGCGGTGCGGGAGTGGCCGTGAGATCAGGGGCGAGGTCGTCGTGGGAGGTCACGTCGGGCAGTCTAGGGAAACCGCGGGCGGCCGGGGACGCCCCGCCGTCGCACGTCACCGGGGCTTGGTCGACCGCCGCAGGACCGAGTCGATGGGGAGCGGGGCCCACCCGTCGGGCGCCGGCTCGAACCACTCGCGCCGCTCGCACGCCTGGCAGGAGACGAACAGGACGTCCGTGCCGTCCGTGAGCACCATCGGCAGGCGCGTGAGGTCGCGACCCCGGCACGCGCTGCACCGGGACGGCCCGTCCGGTCCCGCGGCCAGGCCGCCGGTCGCCCCCTGCCGTCCCCCTGGCACCACCACGGTCAGGACCCCTCGCCCCGGAGCACCCGCAGGTGCCCTCGCCGTGCCAGCTCGGGCTGGGACGGCTCGGGGGCCGGCGCCGCCTCGGGCCGGGGACGACCGGCCTCCCGCACCGCGTCGGCGAGGGCGACGAGGTCGTCGGGGCTGGGGCCGGCCGGCACGAACTCGGGCGAGAGCCGGACCACCTCCCATCCCCGGGGGGCGGTGAGCCGCGACGCGTGCTCGCTGCACAGGTCGTACGAGTGCGGCTCCGCGAGCAGCGCGAGCGGACCGAGCACCGCCGTGGAGTCGGAGTACACGTACGTCAACGTCGCCACGGCCGGGCGCCCGCAGGCGCTCCGGGAGCACTGCCGTCCGGACCTCACGCGGTGGAGCCTACTCGGGCCGTCCGACACCACCCGGACACCACGCCGTCCCGCACGCTGCGCGGCCGCCGACCTCCTAGAGTGGACGGGTGAGCCGACTCCCCGTCCGCCGCGGTCGCGCGGCCTCGTCCGCGGCGTCCGCGGCGGCTCCCCGACGGCGTGATCGCCGCGGCCGCGGCCCGCGAGGCCTTCTCCTGCCACCGGACCTCCCGGCCTACCGCACACGGGCCGAGCGCTTCGACGACGTCGTGCTGGACGCCGTCGACCGTCTCGAGCGCCGCTGGGGCAGCCGCCTCGCGGGCACCGAGTTCGCGGTCGAGGAGGTCCCGCCGTCACCGCCCGCGCCGTGGGAGCACGGCGGTGTGCCGCTGGGACGCTACTTCCCCGCCGACGTCGGCGCACCGGCGCGGGTGGTCGTCTACCGCCGCCCGGTCGAGACGCGGGCGGAGGGCGAGGCGGACCTCGCGGAGCTGGTGCGCGACGTCCTCGTCGAGCAGGTCGCGGCGGCGCTGTCGCTGCCGCCCGAGGACGTCGACCCCGGCTACCGGGACTGAGGAGCGGCGACGCGCGGGCGCCCGGCCACCCGCTCGGCCCTCCCGGCGTCGGCGACTAGGGTGATCGGCGATGAGCAGCCCCGCACCGGACGCCCCTCGGGAGACCGGACCGACCGACGCCCCCCGACCCGCGACGGAGGTCCTCGTCGTCTGCGTCGCCTACCACCCGGGGCCCGAGCTGGCGGCGTTCGCGGCCAGCCTCGCGGACGCGACCACGCGCCCGGTCCGGCTCGTCGTCGTCGACAACGGCACGGACCCGGCCGTCGTCGACGAGGTGGTGGCCGCGCACGGCGCCGAGGTCCTCCGCACCGGGCAGAACCTCGGCTACGGCCGCGCCGCCAACCGCGCCGTCGTCGGCGCCGGCGAGCCGTGGCTGGTCGTGGCGAACCCGGACGTCGTCTGGCACCCCGGGAGCCTCGACGAGCTCCTCGCCGCCGCCGCGCGGCACCCCCGCGCGGGCGCCCTCGGTCCGGCGGTGCTCAACGTCGACGGGACCGTGTACCCGTCCGCGCGCGAGCTGCCCTCGCTCCGGCAGGGCGTCGGTCACGCGCTGCTCGCCCGCGTCTGGCCCGCCAACCCGTGGACGCGCGCCTACCAGGCCCGTCAGGAGAGCGCCGGGACCGCTGAACGCGGCGCGGGCTGGCTCTCGGGCGCGTGCCTGCTGCTGCGCCGGGAGGCCTTCGAGGCCGTGGGCGGGTTCGACGAGCGGTACTTCATGTTCTTCGAGGACCTGGACCTCGGCGAGCGGCTGGGCCGCGCCGGCTGGTCCAACGTGCACGTCCCCGGCGCCGTCGTCACGCACGTCGGCGGGACGTCCTGGCGTGAGCGGCCGGCAGCCATGATCCGTGCCCATCACCGCAGCGCCGCGCTCTACCTGTCGGCGCGGTACGACCGCTGGTACCACGCGCCGCTGCGCCTGGTGATCCGCCTCGGACTGGGACTGCGGCAGGTCGTCGAGCTGCGCTCCGCGCACCGCCGCTGACGACGCGTCAGCGCACGTCCACGCGCAGCGCTTCGCGCGGCGGCTGGTCCGGGGTCGCGGTGAGGACGCTGACCAGGTCGCCGTCGGCGGACGGCGCGGTCAGGGTGCCGCCGAGCACGACCGGCGCGCCGTCGGTCCGCGCGCGCACCGCGGCCACGTCCGCGCCCTCGGCGAGGCCTGCGCGACGCGCGAGCTCCGTCACCGGCAGCCGGACCGTGGTCCCCCGGGCCACCGTGAGCCGGGCCTCCCCGACGACGTCGCCGCTGCCGTCGACGAGCTCCAGCGTGGTGTCGACGGACGCCCGCCGGTCCTGACCGGGCGGCGGGTCCACCAGGGCGACCACCACGGCCCGCACCGTCTCCGGGGCGCCGTCGCCGGTCCGTGGAGCGGGCAGCGCGACGCCCGCCGACGACGACGGCGCGGACGCCGCCACCCAGGCCCGGTCCAGGGGCGCCGTCCGGCTCTCCGCCGCAGCCCCCACGCCGGCGCCGCTGGTCACCAGCGCCCCCGCGACCACGGGCACGGGCGCGTCGACGACGACCGTCCAGGTCCCGGCCGGGAGCCCGGCCAGCGGCACGTCGAGCACGGCACCGGCGTCGAGCTGCACGGCGGCGAGCCCCGGCAGCTCGACCGGGCCCTCCGGTCCCAGGAGGCTGACTGACGCGGCCGTGGACGCGGCCGGCGCGAGCAGGCGCAGCTGAGCCGTGTCGACCGTCCCGGGCTCCGTCGCCGGGACCACGACGCCCGTGAGGACCTGGCGCGTCGCGGGCCCGACCCCCGGCACCACCTGGTCGACCCCCGCCGGGACGAGCCCGCGCAGGGCGCTGTCCTGCAGGTGCGCGGTGACCAGGCCCCCGGACGCGGTCACACGGAGGACGACGCGGCGCTCCTCCGCGGCGAGTCCCTCGAGGAGCACGACGCGCTCCTGACCCGGCGGCACGAGGAACTGCGGCGCCCCGGCGAGCTCGACAGGCCCGGCGGCGCCCCAGAGGTCGAGGCCGACGGTGACGGCCGTGGCGCCCGGGTTCTGCAGCACCAGCCGGGCGCTCGAACCCAGCGTCGTGCTGCCGCCGGCGAGCCACAGCTCGGGGCCGGGCCGCCCGCAGCCGGCCGCGACGAGCCCCCGCAGGTCCCCGGTGGCGGTCAGCGTCGCGACACCGGCGGCCACCTGCGGCGCGCCGGCCGGTCCCGGCCGTGCCACGACGACGGTCCCCGCAGCGACGTCGTCCACGGTGGCCGCGAGGTCACCCGCCGCGGCCGGCGCGGCGACGGCCGACCCGTCGCCCAGCGCACCGACAGCCAGTCCCGCGGTGCCCTCGCCCACCGCCGTCAGCACGGTCGTCGAGTCCTCGGGCGAGGGGTCGAACTGCGGGTCGTACGTGAGGTCCCCGCCGGGCTCGGGCTCCGTCGGCAGGCGCAGGGGGCCCGGGCAGACGACGGTCGCGGGGGCCGGCGGTACCTCGAGGGCAGGCGCGAGGGCGGGGACGGCGGTCGGGCGCGGCAGCACGTCGTCGGCGACGACGGCCGCCGCCGCGAGGCCGAGGGCCGCGAGGGCGGTGGCCACGGACACGAGCACGCGGCGGACGGCGTGCGCGCGCCGCAGGGCGGGGACGGGTCGGTCGCTCACCGGGCTCCTCCTCGACGGCGCCGCACCGGCACGGCGAGCAGCAGCGTGACGACGAGCACGACGCCCTGGATGCCCACCCACAGGGGGCGGGAGGCGGCGACGTGCTCCACGACGAGCAGCCCGGCGTCGGGGCCGAGCTCGAACGCCTGGAGACCCGCGCTGCGGACCGCCCGCAGCGGACGGCCGTCGAGCGTCGCACGCCAGCCCGGGTCGGGCCGCTCCGCCAGGACGAGCACGCGGTCACCGGTGCCGGGTGCGACCTCGGTCCGTACCGTGCCGTCACGGGCCGGCACGACGACCGGGGCGTCCCCGCCCGCGCCGACGGCCCGCGCCCACGCGGTCGTGGTGCCGCCGTCGGCCACGGCGACGCGCCAGATGACACCGGACGCCGTCTCGGTGACCCGCTCGAGCCCGGGCGTGGCGTCGAGCTGCGCGACGAGCGCGGCGCGCGCCGACCGGGTGTCCGCCGCGCCCGGTTCGCCACCCGTCGCTCCGACCGGCGTCTCGGTCCCCCCGCCGACCGCGCCGCCGGGACCGGCGGGCAGGAGCCCCTCGTCGCCGGGCACGGCGGGCAGGAGCACGGCGCCGACGCCGAGCGCGGCAAGGTCCGCGGCGACGTCGTCGTCCCCTCCGGCGACCAGCCGCGCGACGGCGGCGCTCGTCCTCTCGGCCGGCTCGTCCGGGGCCGCCGGCCGTGCGGCACCCCACCCCCCGGTGACGGCGCGTGCGGTCACGGAGCGCGAGACCTCCGTGAGCTGACGGCCGTCACCGCGCAGCAGCGCGGCGTCGACGGCGTCGCCGGCGGTCGGCTCGAGCAGCAGGACGCGGACGTCCTCGGGGGAGTTCTGGAGCTGCCGCCCCGCCGCCGGGACGACCGGCACGTCCGACGTCCGCAGCGCGAGGACGGAGCGGCCCTGACCGCCGGCCCCGTCGAGCGCCGACCACACCCAGGCGGTCGCGAGCACCGCAGGACCCGCGACGGCCACGACGGTGAGCACGCCGGCCGTCCCCTGCCGCCAGCCGAAGGCGTGCCGGGCGAGGGCCTCCCGCAGGCCGTCCGCGGCGGGCAGGGCCGCGACGAGGAGGCCGACGGCCACGAGCGAGGTGGCGCCGCCCGGCCACGGCGCGACGAGGACGCCGTCGGCCCGGGCGACCTCCACGCGGGCGCCGACGGCGGCGGCCAGGACGCCCACCGCGACGAGGACCCAGCCGATCCGGGCGGCGACCGCCGCGGGGGTGCGCCCGGCCGTCGCCAGGGCCACCAGCGCGACGAGGACGAGGACCCCGGACGCCGCGAGGAGGGCGACCGGCAGCCACGGCCCGAGGAGGTCGTCCAGCGCCGACGGTGCCGCAGCCACGTCGACGCCCGTCGCGTCGGGCGCGCCGCCGGGCGCCACGGGCCAGCCGAGCAGGACCTGCCAGGCGGGCGCCGTCGTCGACCGCAGCGGCTCGCCCGGGTCGGCGAGCACGGTGCGCCAGCCGCCGTCGGACCAACGCCCGACGGCGTCGACGAGGGTCGGGCCGTGCAGTGCCAGCGCGGGGACGGGCAGCCAGAGCAGACGTCCCCGCACGGGCACGACCGGCAGGAGGAGCACGACGGCGACCAGCGCGGCCGGCAGCAGCACGGGAGCGCCGGCGGTCGCGGCGGCCAGTGCGAGCGACCCGCCGGCCAGGGCCGCGAGCGATGCGGGGGCGCGGCGCGACGCCGGGCCCGGCGTCCCGCGGTCGACCTCGCGGCTGACGGAGTCCACCCGCGCCGCGCCCGTGCCGCGCGCCACACCGAGGACCACCCACGGCAGGAGGACGTGCGCGAGCACCGCACCCCACCGGCCCGTGCCGACCCCGAGCGTCATCGCCGGGGCGAGGGCCCACGTCAGCGCCGCCCAGGCGCGCAGGGCGACGGACCGCGTCGCGGCGCCGGCGGCGAACCACGCCCCGAGGGCGGCCAGCACCGGCGCGAGGAGGACGACGACCGCCACGGCGCGGCCGAGCGACCCGGTCAGCGCGGTGAGCGGCAGCAGGGCGACGAGCGCCGGGTCGACCGGCGCGGCCTCCCCCAGGCCGGCCGGTACCCGGCCGGAGAGCACCAGGCGCCAGACCTCCGCCGCGCCCGCGTCCCCGGGCAGGACGGCTCCCCCGGCCAGGCGCTCCCCCGCCACGACGCGCGTCACGAGCCGACCGACGGTCGCCACGGTCAGCGCGACGGCCAGGAGCGTCACCGCTGCGAGCCCTCCGCGCCGACGACGACGCAGGGCCGCGAGCTCGCGCAGCTCCAGCTCGCTCGGCGCCTCCTGCCGCCGTCGCGCCTCGGCCGCCGTGAGCCGCCGGTCCCGGGCCTGGCGCACCACCTCTCGCCAGCCGACCTGCAGCGGCCGCAGCGAGCGCCGCGGCAGGCGCCGGGTCCGCGCCGCGGCGCGCCGGGCCCGGACCACCCGGGCGGGGCGGAGCAGGACCTGCCACGGGGCGCTGAGCTCCGCGGTGACGAGGTGCGGCTCCTTGACCAGGAGCCGGCCGAGCGCCCGGACGAGGCCGCTGACGACGGCGAGCACGGTGACCACGGGCACGAGCGGCAGCGGCACGCCGGAGAGCTGGGCGTGCAGGTACGCCGCCCGCCGCGCCCGCACCGAGCGCCGGCGGTCCCAGCCCGGCCGGTGCAGCACGGCACCGGAGTGCGGCTCGGACAGCGACGCCTGCGCGTGCCGGACGACCGCCCGCGGCACCGCGACGACGCGGTGGCCGGCCAGCCGGGCGCGGCGGCAGAGGTCGAGGCCGTCGCCGTAGGGGCCGAGCGCCGGATCGGGTCCACCGAGCGCGTCCCAGACGTCCTCACGCACGAGGGCCCCGGCGAGGCCGACCGCGAGGACGTCCTCGCGCGCGTCGTGCTGGCCCTGGTCCAGCTCCGGCCCGTCCAGCCCGGTCATGCGGCGGCCGAACCGCGACGTCCACACGCCGACCTCGAGCACCCGCGGCGGCTCGGACCAGGTGCGCTGCTTGCAGCCCGCCACCGCGACCGACGGCGCGAGCTCGACGGCGTGCAGCAGCTCCGCGAGGGCGTCGGCCTCGGGCGCGCTGTCGTCGTGCAGGAGCCACAACCACGCCGCGGGCGGTGCGAGGGCGTCGGTCGTGCCGGGCCGCGCGGGCTGCGCGGCCCGTCCCGGTCCGGCGTCGTCCGGTCCGGCGTCGTCGTCCCGCCCGACGTGGCGTCCGGCCACGAGCGCGCCGCGCACGGCGTCGCCGAAGGTCGCCGCGCGCGGGAGGTGGACGTGGACGACGACCGGTGCGGCGTCGTCAGCAGCTGGATCGGCGGGTGCGTCCGTACGGTCGACAGTACGGTTCCCGACGGCGTCGTCGGCCCCGCCCGGGGCACCTCGACCACCGGGTGGGTGCAGGCCGCGGACGAGGGCGCGCACACCGGGCGCGGGGTCGGGCCCCACGTCGACGACGACGAGCCGGTCGGGCCGGCGCGTCTGGGCCCGGACGGCTTCGAGGGTCCGCTCGACGTACTCGGTGTCGCCCCGTGTCACGACCACCGCGGTCACCCGGGGCCGCCGCGAGGCCGAAGGCCTCGGGGCAGGCGTGAGGGGGGTCGGACCTGCGTCGGTCATGGGTCCCGTCGGCCGCGCGGGGCGGTCAGACGACGCGCTTCTTCAGCTTGCGACGCTCGCGCTCGGACAGCCCGCCCCAGATGCCGAACCGCTCGTCGTTCGCGAGCGCGTACTCCAGGCACTCGGCGCGGACCTCGCAGCCCGTGCAGACGCGCTTCGCCTCGCGGGTGGAACCACCCTTCTCGGGGAAGAAGGCCTCAGGGTCGGTCTGGGCGCACAGCGCGCGCTCCTGCCAGCCCATGGTGCCGTCGTCGTCGGAGGCCGTGCCGAAGAGGGGCAGGACGGTCGCGCCGTCCTCCCGGGTCTCCGGTCGGTCGAGGAACGATGCGTCGTCGTCGAGCAAGTTCCACATGTCAGAGCCTTCCGTGCCGCCTGGTCCCCGCAGGGCGTGCGTCGTGCCGTCCGCGTGCCGCCCCGCTGTCGTCCCTACGTCGACGGCTGTTCGAACCGCATGAGGAGAATTACACGCGTGTCATGCCCCGGGGTCAAGCGGGAGCTGTGCTAGATCACCCGCTCGCCACGCCCGGGAGAGCCGGATCGGCACCCTACGCTGGTGCCGTGACCGCCCCCGACCGCTCCCCCTTCGCGCCGCTCCCGGCGGGGCCACTCCTGCCCACGGTGCTCGAGCGGCTCACGAGGGAGCCGGGACGGCCCCGGCTGACGTGGTACGGCCCGGGCGGCGAGCGCGTCGAGCTGTCCGGCCACGTCCTCGACAACTGGGTGACGAAGAGCACCAACCTCCTCGTCGAGGAGTTCGAGGTGGGGCCGGGATCCGCCGTGGTGCTCGACCTCCCGCCGCACTGGCGCGCGGTCGTGTGGGCGTTCGCCGTCTGGCGGGCGGGCGGCTGCGTGGTCCCGGTGGTGCGCGCGGCCGACGCGCCGTCGGGCGGGGCCGGCGGGGGCCTGGCCGCCGACCGCGCCGTGGTCGTCACCGACCGGCCCGAGGCCTGGTCGACCGCGCACGACGTCGTCGGCGTCGCCCTGCCCGCGCTGGCCCGTCGGTTCGACGGGGAACTCCCCGCGGGCGCGATGGACGCGGCCTCGGCGGTGATGACCTACGGCGACGTCCTGACGTTCGTCCAGGAGCACGACCCGGGCGCGGACGCGGTCGAGGTGGAAGGGGCGGTCGTGCCGCACCACGCTCTCGGGTCCTGGGCCGCGGACCGCGCGGAGCGTCTCGGCGTCCGCGCCGTCGACGGCCCGCAGCGCGTCCTCGTGGAGCCGTCGGCAGGAGACCTGACCGGCCTCTTGGCAGCGGTCCTCACCGTCCTGGCCGCGAACGGCTCCGTCGTCGCGTGCCACCCGGAGGTCAGCCGGGACCTCGCGAAGGACCCGGCCCGGCGGGAGCGACTCGTCGCGTCGGAGAAGGTCTTTTCCCCCACCTGACCCGAGCCGCCGCGGCGCGGCGACGACGGCCCGCGTCAGGGGACGTCCGCCTGGACGACGGTGCCGTGACCGCGTGCCACGAGCGGGCCGTCGCTCGCTGGCACGAAGGCGGACTGCCCGCGCAGGAGGGTCAGCTCACCGTCCTGCGCGGCGGCGACCGTCACCTCGCCCTCGAGGCACAGGAGGATCCGCGGACCCCGTCCGGGCAGCGGGTGGACCTCCTCGTCGTCGAGGGTGGTCACCGAGAGCTCGAAGTCGTCGACCGGGGCGTAGAAGACCCTGGTCGAGCCGTGGAAGACTTCCGGCGCGATGCGGATGGGCGGGGCCGCGACGTAGTCGACGTTTGCGAGCAGCTCGGGGATGTCGACGTGCTTGGTGGTCAGCCCGGCCCGCAGGACGTTGTCCGAGTTCGCCATGACCTCCACCGCGACACCGGAGAGGTAGGCGTGCACGCCCCCGGCCGGCACGAACATCGCCTCTCCCGGCTGGAGCGTGACGGGGTTGAGCAGGAGCGAGGTGACCACGCCGGGGTCGCCGGGGTACTGCTCCGCCAGGAGGACGACCGTGCGGTCCGCGCGCGGTGACGGGGAACCGGCGTCGAGCCGCTC
>NZ_CAMPHH010000045.1 GCF_946885855.1 uncultured Actinotalea sp.
CCCCTGGTTTACCTGCACGGCAAGGCGAAGAAGCGGGCGGAGACCCTAGGCATGGGGCAGCCTGAGGTCAGCTTGACGCACTCAGACACGCTGGCATTCGCCTTCGTCGTTGCGCCCGTGCAGGACGAGACGGACTACGACGAAGAGAAGTCGCTGCTGATCGAGCGCATGGTGCGGCGGGGGCTGCTGTGAACGGGCGCCCGCGCGAGGACGGGACGCCGTGGTGATTCTGGAGCCGCGACGACGAGAACTCGAGGTGTTGTCATGAAGCTCGTTACGTCAGAGCAGATGCGGGCCATCGAAGCCGCAACGTTCGCCTCGGGCGTCGCGCAGGCTGAGTTGATGGAGACGGCGGGGCGTCGCGTCGCGGAGGCGGTGGCCGACATGGCCGAGCGTACCTGTGCACGATGCGGAGCATCCCCCTCCGACGTGCCGTTCAAGAAGGACCGTCGCGCGAAGGACGGGCTCGGCGCCTGGTGCCTCGCGTGCCAGCGGGCTTACAACGCCGAGCACCACGCAGCGAACCGCGCGCGGCGCAACGAGCAGACCCGCGCGTACTACGAAGCGAACCGCCCGGCGATCCTCACGCAACAGCAGGGGTACCGCGCTGCCAACGTCGAAACCCGACGCAGGTACGACCTCGCTCGGTACGCCGCCGACCCCGCGGCCCGCAACGCGCACACCGAGCGCTGGACGGTCGCCAACCGGGACCGCTACCTCGCCCGGAAGCGCCGCTACCACCAGACGAACCGGGACCGCCTCCTAGATCAGCGCACCCTGCGCCGCCTGGAGGCAGCAGGCCACGGCGCGGCGTGGGAGCCAATCACGCGGCGCGAGGTCTGGGAGGCATGGGCGCGCTGCTGCGGCATCTGCGGCGAGCCGGTGACCTTCGAGGCCATGGAACTGGACCACATCAAGGCGATCGCCAACGGTGGCTCACACGTCTGGGACAACGTCCAGCCTGCCCACAAGCCCTGCAACAGCGGGAAGCGCGACCGAGAGGAGTGAGCCCGTGGGGGTCCTCTCACTGATCACCGAGCGTCTTCAGTCGCCGGTCATCACCGCTGCCGTCGAGCGCGCCAACCAGGCGGAAGCCGCACTGGAGCTGTTCCAGGAGTCGCTGGCGGACATCGAACTCGCCATGGAGGACTCGGGCTGGAAGAAGATCGCTGCCGGAGCCGACACCGAGTTCTCCCGCGCGGGCCTGGGCCGGGCCGCGACCCTTGGGCGCGTGATGGCCGTCCAGCACCCGCTGATCAAGCGGGGTCTGAACCTGCGGCAGGCGTACGTGTTCGGGCAGGGCGTGCAGATCGTCGCCCGCGCGAACGGCGACGACGGCGCCCAGGACGTCAACGCCGTCGTGCAGGCGCAGATGGATGACCAGGGGAACCGGGACGCCCTGTGGGGTGACCAGGCGCAGGAGGAGCTCGAGCGGGCCCTGGGCACCGACGGGAACGTGTTCATCGCGTGCTTCACGAACCCGCGCACCGGGTTCGTGCAGGTCCGGTCGGTGCCGTTCGACGAGGTCGTCGACGTCATCACCAACCCCGACGACCGGGACGACCCCTGGTACTACCGGCGGCAGTGGAGCGAACGGCAGATCACCCGCGAGGGCCGGGTCGTCGAGGTCGCCCGGACAGCGTTCCACCCGGCGATCACGTACCGGCCGGCGACGCGCCCGCGGACCCTGGACGGGCACGAGGTGCTGTGGGACGCGCCGATCAAGCACGTCGCGGTGAACCGCCTCGACGGGTGGGCGTTCGGGATCGGCGACGCCTACGCCGCCCTGTCCTGGGCGCGGGCGTACCGGGATTTCCTCGCCGACTGGGCGGTGCTGGTCAAGGCGCTGTCGCAGTTCGCGTTCCGCGCGTCCTCGAAGGGGTCCAAGGCGCAGCGGCTGCGGGAGAACCTCGCCCGCCGCCCAGCCGCGACGGCGGCGCCTGCGGGGAACGAGAACACCGTCGGCGCGACCGCGGTGCTGGGGCCGGACACGACGCTCGAGGCGATCCCGAAGACCGGCGCGACGATCGACTCCGAGTCCGGCCGGCCCCTGGCCGCGATGATCGCCGCGGCGCTGGAGGTCCCCGTGACGACGCTGCTGTCGGACCCGGGGCAGACCGGGGCGCGCGCCGTCGCGGAGACCCTCAACCTGCCGACACGCCTGACGTTCCAGCAGCGGCGTTCGCTGTGGACGAACACGTACCGGGCGGTGCTCGGGTACGTGATCCTGCAGGCCGCGAAGGCCCCGCAGGGCCCGCTGCGCGGCACGATCCAGCGGGACCCGTTCACCGGCCGCGAGGTCCTCACCCTCGCCGGAGACACGGACACCACCATCGAGGTGGACTGGCCGCCGCTGGACGAGGTCGACGTGCAGGCTGTCGTCGACGCGATCGTCGCCGCCGACGGCACCGGGAAGATGCCCCCGGAGCAGACCGTGAAGCTCCTCCTGCAGGCTCTCGGCGTCCCCGACGTCGACGAGGTCCTCGCGGACTTCCTCGACGACGACGGCCGGTTCATCGACCCGTACACGACCGCCGGCCAGGCCGCCGTGGACGCGTTCCGCCGCGGTGAGGACCCCGCAGCGGTGGTGTGACGTGGCGATCAACGACGAGACCCTGCGCCTGGCCAACGCCCTGCGGATCCGCATCGACGCCGAGGTCGATGCCGCCGTCCGGCAGGTCGTCCGGGCGTGGGCGCGGGCGTGGGACGAGCTGCGCACCGACTGGGCCGACGCCCTCACCGACCTCGCCGCGGCGTCCGTCGACGGGGCGTGGCCGGCGCCGTTCCTCATCGCCCGGTCCGAGCGCGCCACCGCCGCCCTGTTCGCCGCCACCGACCAGATCCGCGAGCTGTCCCAGCTGACCGGGGTGACCGTGGTCGACGGGGTCGGGCGGATCGTGGACCTCACCACGGCCGCCGAGCTGGAGATCATCGCGTCCCAGTACCCGGCGGTCGCCGGCAACCGGGTCGACCTGGTCGCGTCGTTCAACCGGCTCGACGACCTCGCCCTGGCGAACATCGTCGAACGCACCACCGGGCAGATCACCTCCGCCCGACTGCGCCTGGAGGTCGCCGCGCAGGACGCGATGCGCCGCACCCTGATCCGCGGGGTCGCCGTCGGGGACAACCCCCGCAAGGCCGCCCGGGAGATGCTCCGTCGCGTCGAGGGCGCGTTCAACGGCGGCCTGACCCGCGCGGTCACGATCGCCCGGACGGAGATGCTCGACGCGCACCGGGACGCCGCGCGCGGCGTGGAGATCGCGAACGAGGACGTCGTCGCCGGGTGGGTGTGGCTCGCGAAGCTCGACACCCGCACGTGCCCGTCGTGCTGGGGCATGCACGGTACCGAGCACGACATCACCGAGCAGGGACCACAGGACCACCAGCAGGGCCGGTGCGCGCGGCTGCCGAAGACGAAGACGTGGCGCGAGCTCGGGTTCGACATCGACGAGCCCGCCGACGTGATCCCCGACGCCCGTGCGGTGTTCGACGCCCTCCCCGCCGCTGACAGGGTCGCGATCCTGGGTCCGGCTCGGCTGCAGGCGCTGGACGACGGGGTGGTGGCCCTACTGGACATGGCGCAGCGGCGTTCCACGCCAGGGTGGCGGGACTCGTGGGCGCCGACCCCCGCGCGCGATCTGCTGCGGCAGGCCGGCTAACACTCCTCCGGATGCACGCCACGCGGCGGGACGAGCAGGTCCTCACCGCACAGCTCGCACCGGTACAGCGTCCCGGGCTCGGGGACGTCGCCCATCCGCATCCCGACGAGCCGCCACATGTGCAGCGGCTCCTCGTCGACCCGATCCATCCGCCCAGCATCCCTTGGAGGCAGCCGTGCCGGTAGCCCTTGTGGAAAGCCGTCCCGTCGCCGAGGCCCTCACCCCGGCCGACGGTCCCGGTCGCTTCCTCGTCCAGCTCATCACCCCCGGGTGGGGCTCCTCCGGGTACTACGCGCAGGACGTCCTGGAGTCGGCCGCCCGGGACCGCATCTGGCCCGCGGGCACGCACATGTACCTGGACCACCCCACGGAGTCCGAGACGTGGGAGCGCCCCGAGCGGTCCGTGAAGGACCTCGTCGCCGTCCTCGAGGAGGACGCCCGCTGGGACCCCACGCGCGGCGCCCTTGTCGCCGAGGCGCGCGTGTTCTCCCGCTGGCGACAGCCCCTCGCGGAGATGCTCGACGCGATCGGCGTGTCCATCCGCGGGGCGGCCGAGGGCGACCTCGGGGAGGTCGACGGGCGCACCGGGCGCGTGTTCACCCGTCTCGTCGAGGGCACCTCCGTCGACTTCGTCACCAAGGCCGGCCGCGGCGGCCGCGTCCTGCAGATCCTCGAGTCCACGCGCACCAGCACCCAGGAGGCGCGGAACGTCGGACAGTGGGTCGAGTCCCGCATCCACCGCGACTTCACCGTCCTGGCCGACGAGATGTTCGGCGATGGGCGACTCACCCGCGACGAGCGGATCACCCTCTCCGGTGGGATCGGCGACGCCCTCGCGGCGTTCGTGGCCCGCATCGAAGCCGACGCGCCCGGCCTGTACGAGCGCGACATCTGGGACGAGCCGCCGACCCCGGGCACGTCCGACGCCGTCGAGAACGGCCCCACCAGTGTCCCGAGCCGTCCGGCCGGGCAGTCCACCGCCACCGAGTCCCAGGAGGACACCATGGCAACGACCCAGATCGAGGAGAGCCGCCTGGCTCAGCTCGAGAAGGACGCCGGCCGGGCCACCGCGCTCGAGTCGGAGCGCGCCGCCGCCGTGCAGCGCGCCGAGGAGGCCGAGGCGAAGCTCGCCGAGGCCCGCAAGACCGCGAACACCGCCGTCGCCGAGCGCGTCGTACGCGAGGCGTTCGACGCCGCCGGCGTCACCGCCCCCAAGACGATCACCCGCCTCGCGGCCAGCGCCCCGCTGACCGACACCGGCGACGTCGACGAGGCCGCCCTGAAGACCGCCGCGGAGGAGTCCGCCGCCGAGCTCGCCGAGGGGCAGGGCGCCGGCCGCGTCCGCGGGTTCGGCACCCCCACCCGCCTGCCCGAGCAGGGCGGCACGGACGACCTGTCCGAGGCCGAGCTCGACGCCGAGATCGCCCGCATCAGCGGCCGCACCATCAAGGAGGCGTGACCGATGGCCACCAACGAGGTCCTCCGCAACGCGGACCACATCACCCTGCCCGTCCCGTCCGGGACCGTCGCCGGCGACCCCGTGAAGGTCGGGTCGCTCGTCGGCGTCGCCCAGACCAGCCGGGACAGCGACGGCAACGCCACCGTGTGGCGCAAGGGCGCGTACGACCTGACGGTGTCCGACGCCGTCACCGCCGTCGGCACGCCCCTGTACGTGGCCGGTGACGGCACCAGCCGCATCACCGCGCTCACCACCACCGCGACGAGCAACACCCTCTTCGGGTACGCCCTCGCCACCAAGGGCGCGACCTCCGGTCCGCTCACCGTCGTCATCGCCCAGGTCTGAGGAGGGCCAACGAGATGAACACCACCACCCTCCCGCGCAACCGGCGCATCGTGGAGGCCCGCCGCCTGTTCCAGCAGGTCCTGGACGGCGACCTGCGCGCGAAGGCGACGCTCATGGAGACCATGACGACGTCGGACTTCCCGATCCTGCTCGGCGCCGCCTACGGCCGGGAGCTCCTCGCCGAGTACCAGGCGATCGCCCCGGTGTGGGCCGGGTTCGCCCGCCGGTCCATCGTCCCGGACTTCCGGCCGAAGAAGCTCGTCGAGCTCCTCGGCGGCCGCGCTGGCCTGGACAAGGTCGGGCAGGCCGCGGAGTACAAGGCCCGCAAGCTGGCCGAGGCCGAGCACGAGTTCAAGGTCGAGAAGTACGGGAACCGGCTCCCGCTGACGTGGGAGATGCTCGTCAACGACGACCTCGACGCGTTCCGCGACGCCCCCAACCGGCTCGCCACGGCGGCGCGGGAGACCGAGGACATCGTGTCCGCGGCGGCGCTGTTCAACGCCGGCGGGACCGGCGTGAACACCGCGTTCTTCAAGTCGGCGAACGGCAACGCCCCCGCGGCGGTCCCGCTCACCGCGGAGAACCTGGAGGCAGCCCTGCTCGGGATCTCCTCGAAGAAGGACAGCGACGGGCGGCCCGTCGTCCTGCGCGGCACCGTGCTCATGGTCCCGCCGCAGCTGGAGATGACCGCCCGGCGGATCATCGAGGCGTCGGAGATCCGCCGCACCGAGGGCGGGGTCACGTCGATCGAGCCGAACTACCTGCGCGGCGTCGTCCGGCTGGTCGTGAACCCGTGGCTGCCGGTGGTGGCCGCCGGGTTCAACAAGGTCGCGACGACCTGGTTCGTGCTCCCGGACCCGAACGGCGCCCGCCCGGCGGTCGTCACCGGGTTCCTGCGCGGCTACGAGTCCCCGGACCTGCGGGTCAAGGCGGACACCGGGTCGCAGGTCGGTGGCGGGGCGATCGACCCCCGGGACGGGTCGTTCGACGACGACACCGTCCAGTACCGCGTCCGCCACGTGACGGGCGCCGCGACGGTCATCCCGACCGAGACGTACGTCTCCACCGGGTCCTGACCTGCGGCCGGGCCGCAGCGGAGAGACAACCGCTGCGGCCCGGCCTGCACCACCGGGTGTCGGGGGCGTCAACGCCCACCCGGCAGCGCACCGCTTCTTCATGGGCGAAGGCCGCTTGGGACCGTCCACGCCGGGTCCTTCCGGTCCTGCAGCAGCGCGTCCTGCGCCCCCGACATCCGGAGGTCACCGTGCCCATCAACTACGCCTACCCCGACGGTCAGGTGCGGCTCCTCGTCGGCGACGTCGACGAGGACAACCTGCTGCTCACCGACGACCAGGTGCACGGGTTCCTCACCATGCACGGGGTGCCCGCCGACGCCGCGGAAGCGCCCGTCGCGGCGATCCGACGCGCGGCCGCGGACGCCCTGGACACCATCGCGTCGTCCGAGGCGCTCGTGTCGAAGAAGATCCGCTCCCAGGACCTCAGCACCGACGGGCCGGCTGTCGCCGCGGCGCTGCGCGCTCACGCCGTCCAGCTGCGGGTCCTCGCCGATGCCGCGGACGACGACGACGTCGACCCGGTGGCCGTGCTCGAGTTCGCCCCGCACCCGCACCGGGTGTGGCCGTGAGCCCCCTGCCGGGCACCCGGGTGGTGCACCCGCGCTGGTCCGGGCATCACCGCCCCACCACCGCGGGCTCGCGGACCGCGACGTGCACGATCACCACCGGCGGCGCCGGCGACTGGTCCCCCACCACAGGCCCGACCGCCGGCACCGCGACCGTCGTGCACACCGGCACATGCCGGGTGCAGGCCCTCAACTCCGGGGCGAACGCCGTCGACGCCGCCGGCCAGATCGTCGTACGCCGCCCCTACCTCGTCACGATCATCTCCGACGCGCCCGACATCCCCGTCGGCGCGCGCGTCCGCATCGACACCTGCCCGAACGACGCCCGCCTCATCGGGAAGACCCTCACCGTGGCGGACCCGAAGTACGGGTCG
The DNA here is from genome assembly GCF_946885855.1 of uncultured Actinotalea sp. Next base: position 7,480 of record NZ_CAMPHH010000045.1, read on the forward strand.
CTGCGCTTCGACCGGGACCTGCTGTGCGACCTGGACCTCACCAACCAGACCTGAGGGGGCCGGGATGGGCAGCGTGTGGTTCGACGGCGCGGACGACCTCAACCGGCTCTCCGCGGACCTGCGCGGCGCCAGCGACCGGGTCGGCCGCGCCGCCCAGCAGGTGATCCGCAAGACGACGCTGGATGTGGAGCGCGACGCGAAGGCGTTCGCTCCCGTGGACACCGGGATGCTGCGCTCGAGCATCGGGCACTCCGACCTGCGCCGCATCGGCCAGTACGGCGTCCTCGAGGCGGAGATCGGCCCGTCAGCCAGCTACGGCGCGTTCGTCGAGTTCGGGACGTCCCGGCAGGCCCCGCAGGCGTACATGGGCCCGGCCCTGGACCGCAACGCGCCGGCGTTCGTCGCCGCGATGGAGCAGCTCGCCGGCGAGGTCCTCCCGTGACGTCGCCGGTCGAGCTCCACGCGGCCGTGCTCGCCGCGCTCGAGGCGATCCCGCACGTCGCCGCGCACGACGGCCGCGTGCCGAAGGATCTGCCGGCCGACAGCGAGGGCCGCGTATACCCGTACGCCGTGCTGTGGGGATCTCCCGGGCACACGCCCACGGAGGGTCGGAACCTCGAAGGCGACGCGGACGGTGCCCTGGAGTGGCCCGTGCAGGTCACCGTTGCCGCCGGCGACATCACCTGGTGCCTCGCCGCGTGCGCCGAGGTCCGCGCCGCCCTCGACGGCCTCCGCTTCCACGGCGGCGTCCTGCAGGAGGAGCCCGGCGCCGGGGTGCGCCCGGACGACGACACCACCCCGCCGCGGTTCTACGCACCCCTGCTGTTCCGGTCCCTGCACCCCTGACCCTTGCCGCCCCCGACCGTCGGGGTGCGTCACCGCCGCCCCGAGGAGGCACCGTCATGGCGAAGTTCGTCACCGCGTACGACACGCGCACCGGGGAGGAGCTCCCCCACCCGGTGCCGAAGTCCTGGATCGACAAGGGCACCTTCCCGCACCTGTCCACCAGCAAGCCGGCCAAGAAGGCCGACGCCACCGTGACCAAGAAGGAGGGCTGACATGCCCCGGTCCCTGTTCGAGGGCAACATCCGCGTCGACGCCCTCGCCACCGCCCCCGCCGACCCCGAGGCGATCAGCGTCGCGTCCGACCTCACCGGCGCCGTCGCCCTCTCCAAGGCGATCATGCGCGCCGGGTTCCGGCTGTCCCCCTCCGGGTCGGACACCCTCAACGAGGCCACCCTGGAGGACACCGGCAACGCCGTCGACTATGGCGCGTCCAACTTCGACGCGTCCATGACCCTCTTCCGGTACCTCGACGCGTCCGGGAAGTCCGACGCCACCCAGGACATCGCGTACGAGCTGTTCACCGGCAAGGGCATCTTCCTGTGGCTGGTCAAGCGCGTCGGCCCGTCCGCGAAGACCCCGCTCGCCGTCGGCGACGTCGTCGACCTGTACCCGGTGGTCACCGACGACCCGCAGGACCCCACGGACCTCACCGGGTACGTGAAGTTCGTCCAGCCCCTCGGCGTCCAGGGCGGCGTCGTGCTGCGCACCGAGCTCGTCGCCTGACACCACGACCCCTGGCCGGGCCCGACATCACGGGTCCGGGCCCGGCCAGGAACCAGCACCAACGACCCGTGACCAGACCCGTGAGACCCGTGACGACCCGTGAGACCCGTGAACAGGAGCACCCCCATGGCCGGCGAAGCCTTCGGCATCCACACCGACACCTCCCTCGACGAGACCCCCGACGTCGCCGAGGACACGTTCAAGCTCGACGACTGGATCCGCGGCATCCAGCCCACCATCCGCTCCGTCAAGCTGTACGGCCGGGCGGACCTCCTCGCAGACATCGACGAGCTCGACCGGCAGATCAAGGCCCGCCGCGCCGCCGGCCCCGAAGGTGAGGACTCCCTCGACGAGGAGTCCACCAGCGCGCTGCAGGACCGCCTCGAGCAGCTCTACGCCCAGTTCGCGGCGTCGGCGATCACGTTCCGCGTGCAGGGCCGCTCGGACCAGTGGCGCGACGACGCCCTGAAGCGGCTGAAGAAGGACGGGATCGACGACGAGAACGAACGCACCCTGCGCCTGCTCGCCGACTCCATCGTGTCCCCGGCCGGCGTGACGTACGAGCACCTCGTGCACCTGCAGCAGGTCTCCGAGCCGCAGGTGAAGATGCTGCTCGTCGCGTGGGGCATGGCCAACCACCAGCCCCCGCGGGTGGACGTCCCTTTCTCGCCCGCGTCCTCCGGCAAGACCGGTGGGCGCCAGTCCTCGTAGCGCTCCGCACCGCGCGCGACTGGAAGGTCCCGCCCACCACGTTCTGGGGCGGAACCAGTCGGAAGTGGACCAGGGTCGACCGGCTCCTGGCGCAGGCGCTGACGGTGTACGAGCAGGACCTGCACCGGTGTGGGCACCACCTGTCCCGGTCGACGAACCCAGCCATGGCTGACGGGTACGAGGTCGACGCGGAGGTCATCTGCCAGGCGTGCGCCGCTGAGGCTCAGTTCCGCGAGGACAACAAGGACCTGCCCGACGGGGCGATCGTCCGGGTGGTCGACACGTGGCCGGACGACGAGGAGCTACCGGCCTGGACGACGTAGCAGCCCGACGACGATCAGGGCGATCCCGAGCAGCGCCACGAGGAACGCGATCCCTGACGGGGTGCCGGTCACGAAGTTGCTGCCACCCCACACGAGGAACAGCACGCCGAGGATCAGCGGCCAGTTCGCTCGCAGCTGGGGCTTCTTCTCCAGGTCCGTCATGGCGGCCATTCAACTCCACAGCGCTGACTCACGGGAGGTGGTGGTCCCGTGGAGCGTTCCGTCGTCGTCCGGCTCCGGGCGGAGATCGCCGACTTCCGCCGGCAGATGGCGGACGCCACCCAGGCGGTCGAGAAGGTCGGACGGCAGACGGAGGACACCTCCCGGAAGGCCACCACCGCGGCCGGCCGGATGGTGCAGTCGGCGACCGACAACCGTCAGGCGTGGGACACCGCCGGGACTGCCCTCGTCGGCTTCGGGACGGTCACGGTCGCCGCCCTCGGCGCGTCCGCGATGGCCGCGGTCCAGTGGGAGTCCGCCTGGACGGGCGTGCTCAAGACGGTCGACGGGACCCCGGCGCAGCTCGACGCCGTCGAGGACGGCCTGCGTGACCTTGCCCGGACGCTGCCGTCCACGCACGAAGAGATCGCGGCCGTCGCGGAGGCCGCCGGCCAGCTCGGTGTGCGCACCGGCGACATCGTCGACTTCACCAAGGTCATGATCGACCTCGGGGAGACCACGAACCTCTCCGCCGACGAGGCCGCGACGGCCATCGCGCAACTGATGAACGTCATGCAGACCGCCCCGAAGGACGTGGGGCGGCTCGGCGCGGCGCTCGTCGCGCTCGGCAACGACGGCGCGTCGACCGAGCGCGACATCATCCTCATGGCCCAGCGCATCTCCGGGGCCGGGCGGATCATCGGCCTCACCGAGGGCGAGGTCCTCGGGCTCGCCAACGCCCTGTCGTCCGTCGGCATCGAGGTGGAGGCCGGCGGCACGGCGATCTCCACCGTCCTGACCGACATCGCCAAGGCCGTGTCGCAGAACAGCGACGACCTGCAGGCGTGGGCGCGGGTCGCCGGGATGAGCGCCGAGGACTTCGCGCGCGCGTTCCGGGAGGACCCGGCGGAGGCGTTCGCGCTGTTCGTCGACGGCCTGGGCCGCATGCAGGCCGCCGGCGAGGACGTCTTCACCACCCTGGACGACCTGGGGCAGGCCGACGTCCGCGTGTCCCGCGCGCTCCTGACGATGGCGACGTCCGGGGACCTGCTGCGGTCCTCGCTGGAGCTCGGGAACCAGGCGTGGCAGGACAACACCGCGCTCGCCGAGGAGGCCGCGAAGCGGTACGACACCACCGCGGCGAAGGTCGAGATCGCGCGGAACGGGATCAACGACGCCGCGATCACCCTCGGGGACACGTTCCTGCCGGTCATCGCCGACACCGCGGAGGCTGTCGCGGATCTCGCCGAGTGGTTCGGCCGGCTGCCCGCGCCTGTGCAGCAGTCGATCGCGGGGGTCAGCGGTGTCGCCGGGGTCGCCGCTCTGGCGGCCGGCGCGTTCCTGCTGACGTTCCCGCGGGTGATCGAGACGGTGCGGGCGTTCCGGGAGCTGCAGGCGATCAGTCCTGGCGTCGCGACGAACCTTGGCCGGGTCGGGAAGGCCGCAGGCGTCGCCGGCGCCGCGTTCGCCGCGTTCAGCATCCTCGACATGGTCACGTCGTCGCTGGCGAAGAGCACGGCCTCCATGGAGGCCACGACCGCAGCGGTGCTCGCCCTCGGCGAAGCGAGCACGGACCTGGACGCGATCTTCTCGTCGTTGTCAAACAGCGGACTGTCGTTCCGGGAGATCGACGGGCTGTCCGGTGCGATCGAGCGTCTCGTGGACCCGACCCTCATCGACCGGATGAACGACCTGGGACGCGAGATCACCTCCTTCGGGCGCTCCGAGGGCGGCTCCGACAGGGACGCGATCGTCAAGCAGTTCAACGCGATCGGCGACTCCCTCGCGTTCCTCGTCGAGTCCGGGAACGTCGACATCGCCCGCCGCCAGTTCGAGCTCCTCCGCGGCGAGTGGGAGGCGCAGGGCGGCAAGATCGAGGACCTCCGCGCCCTCGTCCCGGCGTACGTCGACTCCCTCACCGGCCTGTCGAACGAGGCCCAGGTCGCCGACGAGTCCACGGCCGGCCTGACGGAGCGGTTCAACGAGCTCACCGGCGCGACCGAGCAGCTCACCGACGAGCAGATCCGCTGGCGCGAGGAGCTCGCCGGGATCAACGCCGCGTTCGTCGAGCCCCTTGCCGCCTATGACGCGCTGATCGCGAAGAACCAGGAGGCAGCGCAGGCCGCCGCGGACGCCACCGAGTCCACCGAGGACTCGTGGGAGGACTTCATCGGCGGATTCCCCGCGACGGTCGAGGGATACCTCGCCGAGCTGCAGGCGATGGTCGACGCCCAGAACGCGTGGGAGACGAACATGCTCCTGCTGTCCGGGCGGGTGTCCCAGGGCACCTTGGACGAGCTCGCACGGATGGGTCCTGAGGGTGCGCCGCTGGTCGCCCAGCTCGTCAACGCGTCCGACGAGGAGCTGCAGCGCATGGAGGCGCTGTTCGGGGAGCGGGCCGGGAACGCGACGGGCCAGTTCGCGACGACCTTGACGTCCGCGGCGCCGATCATCGCCGCGGCGGGCCGGCAGCTCGGCCAGGGTGCCGCGAACGAGATCGCGGCGAAGCTCGCGGCCGGGACGCACACGGTCGAGGACATCATGCGCGAGTACGAGCTCGAGATCGAGAGCATCCGTCCGACGATCGACGTCGACACCGCGAACGCTCTCGCGGAGATCGACCGCCTCCGGGCGCGGGCCGGTGCGACCATCCAGATGCGTGTGGACACCGTGCCCGGGTACTCGCCGGCGACCTCGCCGGTGTCGATCCGCCGAGCTCGAGGCGGCGGGGTGTTCGGACGCGGGACTGAGACGTCCGACTCCGTCCCCGCCCTCCTGTCGCACAACGAGCACGTGTGGACGGCCGCGGAGACCCGTGCCGTCGGCGGGCATGGCGCGATGGCGCAGCTCCGCGCGGCAGCGCTCCGCGGAGACCTCCGCGGGCTCCACCCCACCGCGACGATGCGCTTCGCGAACGGGGGATCACCCGCCTGGACGAGTTCGGTCGCTTCGGCAGCGGTGGCGCGCCCCGGCGCATCTGCAACTGCCCTTCCAACCCACGTGACGCTCGTGGACGAGTCCGGTGCTCTCCTGGCTCGCGCTCGCGTGGTCGCCGGCGAAGTGGTGGATGAGACCTTCTCCCCGCTGCGCCGCGAGATGCGACAGAAGAACGGGGTGCGCTGATGGCTCGCAGCAACGGCGGCAACGGGGGTTCGTTCTTCGACACCGCGATTCAGGTGGTGTCGACGTCGGACACGCAGTACGTGTTGCGTGCGGTGGTGTACCTGACGTCGCAGCCGGTGTCGGACTCGGTGAACAACCTGGCCGTGTCGGGCTCGTGGTCGCGTTCGGGGACGTTGACCGTGAGCGGGGCGTACAACGCGACGCCGGTGTGGTTCGCGGACATCACCGTGGCCCGCCAGTACGGGACGGCGGTCAGTGCGTCGCTGACCGTCTCGTGGTCGGGGGTGGAGTTCTGGGGCACCACCCTGTCGGCGGCGACGGAGTGGTTCGACGTCCCGGCGCGCCCGTGGTCCCCGCCTGCTGCGCCGTCGTCGGTGGCGGCGGCCCGGGTCTCGGACGCCCAGCACACGGTGACGTGGGTGAACAACGCGACGGGCACGGCGCCGTATGACCTGCTGCGGATCCAGCGGTCCACGGACGCTGGCGCGTGGGTGACGGTCGCGACGGTCGCGGGGTCGGTGTCGTCCTACAGCGACACCACGACGTCGGCGGATCACGACTACCAGTACCGGGTGGAGTCGGCGAACTCCTCGGGTGTGGGGATGTCGTCGCCGTCGGGGCACATCCAGACGACCCCGGCGGCCCCGTTCAGCGTGCAGGCCGTCAAGACGGCGGGCACGGGCATCCAGGTGTCGTGGTCGAACGGGTCGCGTCTGACGCCGATCACGTGGCGCATCGAGCGGTCCTCGGCTGGTGGCGCGTGGACGGGTGTGGCGTCGGGTCTGGCGCAGGGCACCTCGACGTGGACGGACCCGGCGCCGTCAGCCGCGCAGACGCACCGGTACCGGGTGCGCGCGGAGTCCACGGAGGGCGCGTCCACGCAGTCGACGTGGGCGGAGTCGGGGACGGTGCAGCTCGCCGCGCCGCCCGCCGCGCCGAGCGGGCTCGCGATGACGCCGAACCCGCTGCCGGCCGCGGAGACGGGCACCCTGGCGTGGGTGCACAACCCGGTCGACTCTTCCCCGCAGTCCGCGCGGGAGGTGCGCCGCCGTAAGCAGGGCACGTCGACGTGGACGTCCTCGGGGAAGGCGTCGACGACGACGCCGTCCGCAGCGCTGGCGGGGTCCGCGTGGGGTGCGGTCAACGGCGAGACGTGGGAGTGGGCCGTCCGGACCTGGGGGCAGGCCACCACGGGAGGCTCGGACGGGACGGGCGCGTCGCCGTGGTCCGCGACGTCCACGATCACGTTCTCCTCGCGCCCGACGGCGAGCATCAACAGCCCCGGCGCGTCGGTCACGACGTCGCGGCTGACGGTGGAGTGGGGGTACTTCGACGCGGAGTCGACGGCGCAGACCGCGTGGGAGGCGGTGCTGCGGTCCAACGTCGACCTGACCGTGCTGGAGCTCCGGTCCGGCTCGGGCGAGGAGACGTCCGCGACGTTCGTGACGACCCTGGTCGACGGCGAGACCTACCGCGTCGCGGTGCGGGTCAGGGACGGCGCCGGCCTCTGGTCCGCCTACGACGAGCGGACGTTCACCGTCGCCTACGCCCTGCCACCCGCTCCGGTGGTCACGGCTTCGTGGGACCCGAACGCGGCGTCGGTGACGCTCGACATCAACACCCCGCCGGAGACGGGCGCCCAGGTGCAGGCCGTCAGCGTGGACGTGTACCGGTCGATCGACGAGGGGCCGTGGAAGCTCATCGCCGCGGACTTGCCGATCACGACGACGGTCGTGGATCACACGCCGACGGTCGCCGGGGCGAACAGGTACCGCGCGGAGGCGGTGTCCGCGCTGCCGTCGGTGCAGTCGTCGGCGGTGGTGGAGGTGCTCACCCCTGCCGCGGGCGACCCGCCCGCGTCGCTGTGGCTGTCCGGTGGCCCGGGGCAGTCCGTGGTGTGCCGGGCGACGTCGAACGTGGCCCTCACGACCCGGGCCGGGCGGGCGGAGAAGGTCTTGCACCGGTTCGCCGGCCGCGCCTTGCCGGTGGAGTTCACCGGGGAAGGCACCGCCCGGTCGTGGGGGGTGTCGTTCGACATCATCCGCGGCTCCCGGCTCGGGTCGTCCACCGCGGAGGAGTGGCTGGACCTGGCGGACCTGCCCGGCCCGCACCTGCTGCGCAGCCCGGACCACTACCGGTGGGTGTCCCTGTCCGACGTCGACGTGAACCGCGGCGTCGGCGGGGTCGTCCACCGGGTCTCGTTCACCGTGACGGAGGTCGACCGTGACTGACCTGACCACGCACCGTGTGGAGTCGTGGCGGGTGGACCTGCTGTCCGAGGACGACTCCCCGATCGGTGTGCTCGACGGGTGCCTCGGCGGGGAGGTCGAGCAGAACGTCAACGCGATCATCTCCGGTGGCGGGACGCTGCGGATGCGCGACGTCGGGCAGGACGTCGACTGGCTCCGCGCCCGCCTGCAGGTGGTGTGGAAGATCGGCGACCAGGAGTGGCCGCTGGGGGTGTTCCTGCCCTCAGCGCCCGTCGCCCGCCACGACGCCACCGGCCGCGGGTGGGACGTCGAGCTCCTCGACAAGCTCGTCGTCCTCGACCAGGACAAGATCGACGGGTCGTACTCGCTGCCCGCCGGGACCGTGGTGACCGCCGCGGTGCAGGAGGTCATCGCGTCCGCCGGGGAGACGAAGACCGCGATCACGGGGTCCACCGAGACCCTCACCGCGGGCATGGTGTGGGAGGCGGGCACGTCGAAGCTGCGGATCTGCAACGACCTCCTCGCCGCGATCAACTACTTCTCGCTGCGGTGCGACGGGGACGGCAGGTACGTCGCCGCCCCCTACCAGGCGCCCCGCAACCGCACCCCCGCGTGGGACTTCGCCGCCGGGGACCGCGCCGTGCACTCGGCGACGTTCACCCGGGACGAGGACCTCGCGAAGGTCCCGAACAAGGTGGTGCTCGTGTCGTCCGCGTCGTCGGACTCCCCGGCGCTGGTGTCGG
>NZ_CAMPHH010000046.1 GCF_946885855.1 uncultured Actinotalea sp.
CTGCCCACCCTGCCCGTCGTCGAGGACGCGACCGCGCCCGAGACCCGTCGGCCGCTGCGTCGGGCGCTGCTGAGCGTCTACGACAAGACCGGCCTGGTCGAGCTGGCGACGGCCCTCCACGGCGCCGGTGTCGAGCTCGTGTCGACCGGCTCCACGGCCGCCCGGATCGCCGACGCCGGCCTGCCCGTGACTCCGGTCGAGCAGCTCACCGGCTTCCCCGAGTGCCTCGACGGGCGGGTCAAGACGCTGCACCCGCGGGTGCACGCCGGGATCCTCGCCGACACCCGCCGACCCGACCACGTCGCGCAGCTCGAGGCGCTCGAGGTCGCGCCGTTCGAGCTCGTCGTCGTCAACCTCTACCCGTTCGTCGAGACCGTGGCCTCCGGCGCGACGCCCGACGAGTGCGTCGAGCAGATCGACATCGGCGGCCCCTCGATGGTGCGGGCCGCCGCGAAGAACCACCCGAGCGTCGCCGTCGTCGTCGACCCGGCGCGCTACGGCGCGGTGCTGGACGCCGTCGCCGACGGCGGTTTCACCCTGGCCCAGCGCCGCGCGCTCGCGGCGGAGGCGTTCGTGCACACGGCGACGTACGACGTCGCGGTCGCCTCCTGGATCGGCAACGTGCTGTCCCCGACCGACGAGGTCGACGGCGAGGACGGCCCGGTCGCCACCGGGTTCCCCGCCTGGATGGGCGCCACGTGGAACCGAGCCGATGTCCTGCGGTACGGGGAGAACCCGCACCAGCGCGCCGCGCTGTACACCTCCGGGTACGGCCCGGCCGGTCTCGCGCAGGCGCGGCAGCTGCACGGCAAGGCGATGAGCTACAACAACTACGTGGACGCCGACGCCGCCTGGCGCGCGGCGCACGACCACGACGAGGCCGCCGTGGCGATCATCAAGCACGCCAACCCGTGCGGCATCGCCGTCGGGGCCGACGTCGCGCAGGCGCACGCCCGCGCCCACGCCTGCGACCCGGTGTCGGCGTTCGGCGGCGTCATCGCCGCGAACCGGCCCGTCACGCGCGCCGCGGCCGAGCAGATCGCGCCGGTCTTCACCGAGGTCGTCGTCGCCCCCGCGTTCGACGACGACGCCCTCGAGGTGCTGCAGGCGAAGAAGAACATCCGGCTGCTCGTGGTCGAGGGCCGGCCCGGTGGCGGGGTCGAGATGCGCCCGATCTCCGGCGGCCTGCTCCTGCAGTCGGTGGACCGGGTCGACGCGGTGGTCGACGGCGGCGGCGACGACCCGTCGTCGTGGACGCTCGCGGCGGGGGAGGCCGCGGACGAGGCCACGCTGGCGGACCTCGCCTTCGCGTGGCGCGCGGTCCGCGCGGTGAAGTCCAACGCGATCCTGATCGCGCGCGACGGGGCGTCCGTCGGGGTGGGGATGGGTCAGGTCAACCGCGTCGACTCGTGCCGTCTCGCGGTCGAGCGGGCCAACACGGGCGACGTCGAGCGGGCGCGCGGCGCCGTGGCGGCCTCCGACGCGTTCTTCCCGTTTTCCGACGGGCTCCAGGTCCTCCTCGACGCCGGGGTGCGCGCCGTCGTGCAGCCGGGCGGCTCGGTACGGGACGAGGAGGTCGTCGCCGCCGCGCGGGCCGCGGGCGTGACGATGTACCTGACGGGCACCCGCCACTTCGCCCACTGACGCCGGCCCCGGCCTCGCGCACAGCCCGCCGCCCAGCGACATCGCGGAGAGTTCCCCGCGCGAGCCGCGGGGAACTCTCCGCGATCCGGGAGCGCGCGCGGGACGGCCGGCCTCGCCGTCTTCGGCCTGGTCACGACGCCCCTGTGGCGGCCCGGGCAGGCGCCGCAGGTGGTCCTGCTCGTCGGCCTGCTCGTCGGCACGCTCCTGGCCGGGACCATGGCGCTCGTGACCGGGCTCGCGCTGGTTCCGGCTGGCGCGCCACCTGAGGTGACGGATCTCACGCGCTCTCCGCGCCGGACCTCCGCCGCGCCTCCACGGACCCTCCACGGGTCAGTTGGGCGGTGGGCGGGCGATCCGCGATCCTGGTCCGCATGGCCACCCCGCAGGTCGACGGCATCGCTGGATGGGTCGTCGACGTCATCGGCAGCATCGGCGAGCTCGGCGTCGGGCTGCTCATCGCCCTCGAGAACGTCGTCCCGCCGATCCCGTCCGAGGTGATCCTGCCGTTCGCCGGCTTCAGCGCGGCCCAGGGTGAGATCAGCCTGCTCTGGGCGTGGGTGGCGGCGACGCTCGGCTCCCTCCTCGGCGCGTGGATCCTCTACGGCGTGGGCGCGCTCATCGCCTACGAGCGGTTGCAGGGGCTCGCGGCGAAGCGGTGGTTCCTGCTCTTCAACACCGAGGACCTCCAGCGGGGCGAGCGGTTCTTCGACCGGCACGGGAGCAGGGTCGTCTTCTTCGCCCGCTTCGTGCCGCTGCTGCGGTCGGTCGTCTCGGTGCCGGCGGGTGTGGTCCGCATGCCGCTGCCGCGCTTCACCGCGCTCACCGCCCTCGGCAGCGGGATCTGGAACGCGATCTTCCTCTACGCCGGCTACCGGCTCGGGAACGAGTGGGAGCGGGTCGAGGGCTGGCTCGGTCCGGTGTCCACCGGGGTCGTGGTCCTCGTCGCCGCCGCGTGCGCGGCGCTCGTGGTCCGCCAGGTGAAGCAGCTCACCTGACACCGGTCCGGTGCGGACCTCAGGCGCCGCGTAGGGGCCGGTCCGGGTCGACGACGGCGTCGCGGTCGAGCACGGGCAGGGCCGGCCCGGCGAAGAGCCTGCGCGCCGCGGCCACGTCGCGGGGCCGGTCCACGGCGAGGACGCCGGTCAGCTCAGCGGTGCCCGGGGTGAACCACAGCGCCGTGAACGCGTCCGCGACGTCGCCGCGCACGACGACGTCGTCGTGCAGCCCCGGTGCGCCGTACAGGGCCAGCTCGTGGCCCAGCTGGGTCGAGAAGACGTAGGGCGCGAGGTCGTCGCCCGGCTGTCCCGGTCCGCCGAGGAGGCGCCGGACAGCGATCGCCGGGGCCCGCAGCGCGCCGTCCCAGTGGCCGCCGGACACCCACCCGTGCCGGGCCGAGCGGCGTCGGGCGAGGTCCCCGACGGCCACGACCGGCACCTGTGGCGCGCCGAGCGCGCGGAAGGCCTCGTCGACGGCCACGGAGCCGTCCGGCTCAAGCGGCAGCGCGCCGGCCAGCCACGCCGACGCCGGTCGCGCCCCCACCGCGACCAGCACGACGTCGGCCGGCAGCCGCTCGCCCGTCCCGCCGGGCAGAGCCGGCTCGAGCAGCACCTCGCCGGGCGTGACCGCGGCCACCCGGGCGCCGGTCAGCAGCCGGATCCCCGCCGCCGCGTACCAGTCCCGCGTCCAGCCGCCGACCTGCGGGCCGAGCGCCGTCGCGAGCGGCGCGGAGGCCGCCTCGACCACCGTGACGTCGACGCCGGCCGCGGCGGCGACCCCGGCGACCTCGGCGCCGACCCATCCCGCCCCGACGACGACGAGGCGGCGCCCGGGCGCGAGGTCCGCGCGGAGCGCGGCGGCGTCGGCGGCGGTGTGCAGCGTCCGCGCGCCGGACCACCCCGCCGGCAGGACGGCGTGCGCACCCGTGGCGAGCACGACGGCGTCGGCCCGGACCGCGCCGCCGTCGGTCGTGACCGTGACCGGCGCCCCGTCGCCGAGTGCCAGCCCGGTCGCCCGGGTGCCGAGGCGGACGTCGTCGGCGTCGTGGAGCCGGGTGCCGACCTCGTGGGCGAGCCACGCCGGGGTCGCGCGGGTGAGGAGCTCCTTGGACAGCGGCGGGCGGTCGTAGGGCTCCTCCGCCTCGGCACCGAGGACGGTGACCCGTCCGGTGAAGCCCTGGTCGCGCAGCGCCGTGACGGTCCCGGCCCCGGCCAGGCCCGCGCCGACGACGACGACGGACCCGAGGGAGGAGGCGGCGGCGGTGGCGTCGGCGGGCACGCCTCACCGTAACCGGGACCACCGACGACGACGCCGCAGCGGACCCCCGCGAGCGCGTGCACCGGTGGCGGACCGGACGCGCGGGGGACCGGACCGGCACCGGACCGGGACCGGACCGCGGAGGCCGGTCCGGCGACCAGCCCGCGTTAGGGTCAGGTCCGTGCCCGAGGTGCCCGAGGTGACCGACGAGCCCGCCGACGTGTCCGTCGCGCGTCACCCCGAGGCGCACCCGGAACGGCTCCGCGCACCCGCGCTGTGGGTCGTCGTCGGCGGGATCGTCGTGGCCGTCGGTGCCGGGGTGCTCGAGGGCGCGCGCTCCGGCGCGATCGTCCTCGCCGTCACCCTCCTCGGCGCGGGGCTCGCCCGAGTCACCGGGCGAGGGCGGCGCCCCGAGGGGGTCGCGGTCCGCTCCACGTGGTGGGACGCGGTGGTCCTGTGGGGGCTCGCGCTCGGCATCTTCGTGCTGCAGGGGACTCCCGGCGTGTGACCCGTGCCGGTCCCGAGATCTCTTGATGTCGAGTAATCTGGCCCGAGCACCATCCGGCGCGGACGCCGGCCCGCGCGGCGGGGGAGCCCTGGGGCTCGCCACGGAGGCCGGCTGCCCGCACCGGTGGAGCCGGACCCTCCGGATCGCCCGCCGACCCGCGAGGAGCCGCGAGGCAGCGCGGCGCGCAGGAGCCACCACCGAGTCAACGGGAGATCACGCATGGGCAAGATCAAGGTCGTCAACCCGGTCGTCGAGCTCGACGGCGACGAGATGACCCGGATCATCTGGCAGTTCATCAAGGACCGCCTGATCCACCCGTACCTCGACATCGACCTCAAGTACTACGACCTGTCGATCCAGCACCGCGACGAGACCGACGACCAGGTCACGATCGACGCGGCGCACGCGATCAAGGAGCACGGCGTCGGCGTCAAGTGCGCGACGATCACGCCGGACGAGGCGCGCGTGGAGGAGTTCGGCCTCAAGAAGATGTGGGTCTCGCCCAACGGCACGATCCGCAACATCCTCGGCGGCGTCGTCTTCCGCGAGCCCATCATCATCAGCAACATCCCGCGGCTGGTCCCCGGCTGGAACAAGCCGATCATCATCGGCCGTCACGCCCACGGCGACCAGTACAAGGCGACGAACTTCAAGGTGCCGGGCGCCGGGAAGCTCACCATCACCTACACCCCGGCGGACGGCTCCGAGCCGATCCACCAGGAGGTCGTGACGTTCCCCGAGAACGGCGGCGTCGCGATGGGCATGTACAACTTCAACGACTCGATCCGCGACTTCGCGCGGGCGTCCTTCGCGTACGGCCTGCAGCGCGGCTACCCCGTGTACCTCTCCACGAAGAACACGATCCTCAAGGCCTACGACGGCGCCTTCAAGGACATCTTCCAGGAGGTCTTCGACGCCGAGTTCAAGGACCAGTTCGAGGCCGCCGGGCTCACCTACGAGCACCGCCTCATCGACGACATGGTCGCCGCGGCCATGAAGTGGGAGGGCGGCTACGTCTGGGCCTGCAAGAACTACGACGGCGACGTGCAGTCCGACACCGTCGCGCAGGGCTTCGGCTCGCTCGGCCTCATGACGTCCGTCCTCATGACTCCGGACGGCAGGACCGTCGAGGCCGAGGCGGCGCACGGCACGGTGACGCGGCACTACCGCCAGCACCAGGCCGGCAAGCCCACGTCGACCAACCCCATCGCGTCGATCTTCGCCTGGACCCGGGGCCTGGCGCACCGCGGCAAGCTCGACAGCACCCCCGAGGTCACGGAGTTCGCGAACACCCTCGAGGACGTCGTCATCAAGACCGTGGAGAGCGGCAAGATGACCAAGGACCTCGCGCTGCTCATCGGCCCGGACCAGCCGTTCCTCACCACCGAGGAGTTCCTGGCCGCGATCGACGAGAACCTCGCCGCGCGTCTCGGCTGAGCCGGCCGCACCCGCACCTGCCACGACGAAGGAGACACCGATGTCCCAGAAGGCACCCGTCACCGTCACGGTGACCGGCGCGGCCGGCCAGATCGGCTACGCGCTGCTGTTCCGCATCGCTTCCGGCCAGATGCTCGGGGCGGACACCCCGGTCCGCCTGCGCCTGCTCGAGATCCCGCAGGGGGTCAAGGCGGCCGAGGGCACCGCGATGGAGCTCGACGACTGCGCGTTCCCGCTGCTGCAGTCGATCGAGATCACCGACGACGCCCGGGTCGGCTTCGAGGGCGCGAACGTGGCGCTCCTCGTCGGTGCCCGGCCGCGCACGGCCGGCATGGAGCGGGGCGACCTGCTCGAGGCCAACGGCGGGATCTTCAAGCCGCAGGGCGAGGCGATCAACGCGGTCGCCGCGGACGACGTGCGCGTGCTCGTGGTCGGCAACCCGGCCAACACCAACGCGCTCATCGCCCAGCAGCACGCGCCGGACGTCCCGGCGGAGCGCTTCACCGCGATGACCCGCCTGGACCACAACCGGGCGCTGTCGCAGCTCGCGCAGAAGACGGGCAGGGGCGTGTCCGAGATCCAGGGCCTGACGATCTGGGGCAACCACTCCGCGACGCAGTACCCGGACGTGTTCCACGCGACGGTGGCGGGACGACCCGCGACCGAGCTGGTCGACGAGGCGTGGCTGACGGGCTCGTTCATCCCGACCGTCGCCAAGCGCGGCGCCGCGATCATCGAGGCCCGCGGGGCGTCGTCGGCGGCCTCGGCCGCGAACGCGGCGATCGACCACGTGCGCGACTGGGTGCTCGGGACGGCCGAGGGCACGTGGACGTCCGCGGCGATCGTCTCGGACGGGTCCTACGGCGTGCCGGAGGGCCTCATCTCCTCCTTCCCCGTCACGTCCAGCGGTGGCGCCTGGGAGATCGTCCAGGGCCTGGAGGTCAACGACTTCTCCCGGCAGCGCATCGACGCGTCGGTCGCCGAGCTGGCCGAGGAGCGCGACGCGGTGCGCGGGCTCGGCCTGGTCTGACCGCACGCACCACCGACGACGGCGCCGTACCCCACCCGGGGTGCGGCGCCGTCGCCGTGCGGGCGGGGGTGGGGAGATCCAGGTGGACCGGCGCGGCAGGCCGGGGCAGGATGCGGCGCGTGCCGCCCCGCCTCGTCGTCGTCGAAGGGTCCATCGGGACCGGCAAGACGACGACGGCGCATCGTCTCGCCGAGGCGGTCGCGGCGCGGGGCGCGCGCGTGCGGTTGGTGGCCGAGGGCGACGTCGAGCACCCGGCCGACCTGGAGCAGGTCGCGCTCGTCGACCCCGGCGACCTCGGTGGGCTGCTCGCCGAGGCCCCGGGATGGGGGGACCGGGTCCGCGCCGCCGCGCGACCCGACCGCGCCGGGCTCCTCGTGGCCTACGGCGTCCTCGAGCGCGACCACGGCCCGCTGCCCGAGCCGCTGCGCAGCGCGCTGCAGGCGCGCGACGCGTACGAGCAGCCGCTCCCGGTCCACACCCGGCTGCGCCGGGAGCAGTGGGCGACGTTCGTCGGGGACGCCGTGGCCGGACCCGACGACGTGGTCGTCCTCGAGTGCTGCCTGGTGCAGAACCCGCTCACCGTGACGGTGCTGCGGGACGACGCGCCCGAGGAGGCGCTGCACGAGCTCGTCGGGTCGCTCCTTGCGGGGGCCGCCCCGCTGCGCCCCGTCCTCGTCCACCTGCGCCGGCCCGACGTCGGCGCGGCGTTCCGTGCCGCGGTGGCGCAGCGGCCGCCGTGGTGGCGGGACCACGTCGTGCAGTACTACACCGGGCGGGGGCTCGGCCGGCGGCTGGGTGCCGTGGGGATCGAGGGCACGGTCGAGGTCCTGCGCCGGCGCGCCGAGGTCGAGGGCCGGCTGCTCGAGGCGGTCGGGTCCGGCCTCGGTGCCGGAGCGGATGTGCGTGTCCTGCGCGTCGACCTCCCGATCCCGCGGCCCGGAGCCGGGCTCGAGGAGCTCGTGGAGGAGCTCGTCGGACATGGTCCCGGCGCACCGGGGGATGCGTCGTGACGGGCGAGGAGCTGCGCGTCGCGATCCGGGTGCGCCCCGGGGCGTCACGGACGCGCGTGGGCGGGACCCACGGCGACCGCCTGGTCGTGGCGGTGACGGCCCGCGCGGTGGAGGGTGCGGCGACGGAGGCCGCGCTCCTCGCCGTCGCCGAGGCACTGGGCGTCCGGCGACGGCACGTCCGGCTCCTCCAGGGCGAGCGCAGCCGTGACAAGGTCGTCGCGGTGGAGGCCTCCGCGGCGTGTGCGGCCGGCGCGTGCGAGCGTCTCGAGCAGCTGCTCGCGGAGGCCTGACGGGACGGTTCAGGTCGGGGTGGCCGGGACCGGTGCGCAACGCTTGCGCAAGAAGCCGCAACATCACGTGTGAGGCCCCGGATGGGGCAACGGGACGTCCGAGGAGTGAGAGCGTGACCACCCTGGTCATCCCATTGCTGTCCGTTGCTGCAAGCGGTTACAGTCCGGGTGCCCGGGGGTTTCACCCGGGTGAAGCCTGGCGACGAGGGAGTCCCCACGATGGCACCGGCCCACCACAGCCACCCCAGAACACCGCGTGCGCGAGCACGCTCGACCGTCGCGTCCGCCGCGGCCCTCTCCGTCGCGCTCGCGGGCCTGGTGTCCGCGGTCGGGACGGGTTCGGCGGTCGCGGCGGATCGCACCGCGACGCTGGCCGGCACCTTCCAGTCGGAGAACGGCTGCCCCGGTGACTGGCAGCCGGAGTGCGCCGAGACGCTCCTCACGCCGACGGGCACCGAGGGCGTCTACGAGGGCGTCTTCCCGGTGCCCGCCGGCAGCCACGCGTTCAAGGTCGCGATGAACGGCTCCTGGGACGAGGCCTACGGCATCGACGGCGCGGACATCACCTTCACCGTCGCGGGGGACGCCGAGCTCCGCTTCGTGTTCGACGACACCACCAAGCAGACGACCATCACCCCGACGAACCTCGGCGGCGACTACGACCCGACGACCGACGACGCCATCGTCGCCGAGCCCGTCCGGCAGCCCGGCTCGGACGAGCGCTTCTACTTCGTCATGACCGACCGCTTCGCCAACGGCGACCCGGCGAACGACACGGCCGGCATCGACGGCGACCGCCTCGCGCACGGCTTCGACCCGACGGACCGCGGCTTCTACCACGGCGGTGACCTGCGGGGCCTCATCGACAACCTCGACTACATCCAGGGCCTCGGGACGACGGCGATCTGGCTGACCCCGTCGTTCAAGAACCGCCCGGTGCAGGGCGAGGGCGAGAACGCCTCCGCCGGCTACCACGGCTACTGGATCACCGACTTCACCCAGATCGACCCGCACCTCGGGACGAACGCGGAGCTCGAGGAGCTCATCACCGCGGCCGAGGCGCGCGGCATCGACCTCTTCTTCGACATCATCACGAACCACACCGCCGACGTGATCTCCTACGCGGAGAACCAGTACTCCTACGTCCCGCAGGACACGACGCCCTACGTCGCCGCGGACGGCTCCACGTTCCGCATGGAGGACGTGGCGGGGCTCAGCGCCGCGGAGTTCCCGGAGCTGACGGTCGACTCCTTCCCGTACACGCCGGTCGTGGCGGAGGCGGACGTCGACGTCAAGGTCCCGGCCCTACTCAACGACGTGCGGTACTACCACAACCGCGGTGACTCGATCTGGGAGGGGGAGTCGGAGACCCTCGGTGACTTCGTCGGCCTCGACGACCTCATGACCGAGCACCCGGACGTCGTGGACGCGTTCGTCCAGGTCTACAAGGACTGGGTCGACCTCGGCGTCGACGGGTTCCGGATCGACACCGCCAAGCACGTCAACTTCGAGTTCTGGGAGCAGTGGACCCCGGAGATCGTCGAGCACGCGCGCACGGTGCGCGGGGACGACGAGTTCTTCATGTTCGGTGAGGTCTACTCCGCGGACACGCGGGTCCTGTCGCCGTACGTGCGCGACACGGAGATGAGCTCGGTGCTCGACTTCGCGTTCCAGCAGCGCGCGCAGGCCTACGTCTCCGGCTCGTCGTCGGCGCAGCTGCGTGACCTGTTCGCCTCCGACGACGTCTACACGACGCCCGACAGCTCGGCGACGGCGCTGCCGACGTTCCTCGGCAACCACGACATGGGCCGCATCGGCTACTTCGTCCGCAACACCGACGACCCGATGGAGCGCTCGAAGCTCGCGCACTCGCTCATGTACCTGACGCGCGGCCAGCCGGTCGTCTACTACGGCGACGAGCAGGGCTTCATCGGCCAGGGTGCCGGCGGTGAGGGCAACGACAAGGCGGCCCGGCAGTCGCTCTTCGCGAGCCAGGTGCCGGAGTACCAGGACCAGGCGCTCCTCACCGGGGAGACGGCCGGCTCCGTCGACCGCTACGACACGGGCACCGAGCTCTACACGCACATCGCTGCGCTCGCCGCGCTGCGCGACGCGCACCCCGCACTGACCGACGGCGCGCAGGTCGAGCTCCACGCCGACGGCGGTCTGTACGCCTTCGCCCGGGTCGACCGTGACGAGGACGTCGAGCACGTCGTCGTCACGAACAACGGTGCCGGCGAGGCGACGGCGACGTTCGCCACGCTGACCCCGGGAGCGACGTACACCGGCGTCTTCGGCACCGACCAGACCGTCACGGCCGACGCCGAGGGCACCGTCACCGTCAGCGTGCCGGCGCGCGGCGCCGTCGTCCTCGTGGCCGACCGGACGGTCGCGGCGGCGGGCGACGTGGACATCGAGGTCGTGGCGGGGCCGGACGGCGCCGGCGTGTGGGGACAGGCGCCCATCAGCGCGGTCGTCGCCGACAACCGCTACCAGGAGACGACGTTCGCCTACCGCCTCGTCGGTGAGGACGCGTGGACGCTCCTCGGCACGGCCGAGGACGACAACCCGCGCGTGTTCCACGACGTGGAGGGCCTCATCGCGGAGCACGGCCTCGGCACGATGGTCGAGTACCGAGCGGTCACGGTGGACGCCGAGGGCAACGCCTCGGCCGCCTCGACGCTGGCGACGCTCGCGGAGGAGCCGGTCGACGGCCCGCCGCCGTCGGACTTCGCCACCATCTCCGTCCCGGGCTCGCACAACAGCGAGATGGGCTGCGGCGGGGACTGGGACCCGGCCTGCGCGCAGGCGCAGCTGACCCTCGGCACCAACGGCCTGTGGTCGGGCACGTACGACCTGCCGGCCGGCGACTACGAGTTCAAGGTCGCTGCGAACGAGAGCTGGACGGTCAACTTCGGCCGGGACGGGCAGCAGGACGGTCCGAACCTGGCGTACAGCCACGCGGGCGGATCGATCACCTTCTGGTTCGACCCGGAGACGAAGTACTTCTTCAACAGCGCGCTGCACCGTCCGCTGACCATCCCCGGCAGCCACCAGAGCGAGCTCGGCTGCCCGGGCGACTGGCAGCCGGACTGCACCGAGGCCTTCCTCACGGACCTCGACCGCGACGGCGTGTTCTCCTTCGTCACCGACCAGCTGCCGGCCGGCAGCTACGAGGCGAAGGTGGCCGTCAACTTCAGCTGGGACGAGAACTACGGCCTCGACGGGGCCCCGGGCGGGACGAACATCCCCTTCGCCGTGGGCAACGACGGCGACACGGTCGAGTTCAGCTTCGACCTCGAGAGCAAGGTGCTGACCGTCGGCGGGCCGACCGTGGGGATCGGCGGTCGCGGCCAGTCGGCGGCGCACTGGCTGAGCGAGGACCTCCTCGCCCTGCCGGTCGCGACGCTCGGCGGGCGCGACCTGGCGGACCTCACGTTCCTCCTGCACACCGCGGCCGAGGGCGGCATCACGCTCGACGGCACCACCCCGGTCCTGCCGGAGGGCGCCGGGGCGTTCGAGCTGGTCGCCGAGGGCACCGGACTGCCGGAGGAGCTGGCGGACCGCTTCCCGCACCTGGCCGGGCACGTCGTCCTGCGCCTGCAGGACGCCGACCGCGCCGACGTCGAGGCGGCCCTGACCGGCCAGCTCGTCGTCTCCGCCACGGACGCCGACGGTGCGCTCGCGGTGTTCACCGGGGTGCAGATCCCCGGCGTGGTGGACGCGCTCTTCGCCGAGAGGGCCACCGAGCGGGAGCTCGGTGTGACGTGGGGCCGGGGCAACCGCCCGTCCGTCGCGCTCTGGGCACCGACGGCGAAGGACGTCGACCTCCTTGTGTGGCGGGACAGCCGGAAGCTGGACCGCGACCCGGTCCGCGTCCCACTGCAGCGCCAGGCCGACGGGTCCTGGACCGCGACGGGGGCCCCGAACTGGAAGCACGGTGCCTACCAGTTCGACGTGACGGTCTACGTGCCCTCGACGGGAGCGGTGGAGACCAACAGGGTCACCGACCCCTACTCGGTGGCGCTGACGCTCAACTCGACGCACTCGGTGTTCGTGGACCTGGCGGACCGGCGCTGGATGCCGGGCCGGTGGAAGAACGCCGACCAGCCGCTCGTGCGCCCCGTGGACCAGACGATCTACGAGCTCCACGTCCGGGACTTCTCCATCAGTGACGAGTCCGTGCCGGAGGAGCTCCGCGGCACGTACGCGGCGTTCACCACCGAGGGGGAGGGACGTCAGCACCTGCGGGCGCTGCAGGAGGCCGGCCTGACGACCGTCCACCTGCTGCCGACGTTCGACATCGCCACGATCGAGGAGGACCGGTCCGCGCAGGCCGAGCCGCCGTGCGACCTGGCGTCGTTCGCGCCCGACTCGCCGGAGCAGCAGGCCTGCATCGACGAGATCCGGGACGCCGACGGCTTCAACTGGGGCTACGACCCGTTCCACTTCACGACGCCCGAGGGCTCCTACGCCGTCGACGCGCACGGTGGGGCGCGGGTCGAGGAGTTCCGCAGCATGGTCGGGGCCCTGCACTCCGACGGGCTGCAGGTCGTGCTGGACCAGGTGTTCAACCACACCGCGGCCAGCGGCCAGGACGCGAAGTCGGTCCTGGACCGGGTGGTCCCCGGCTACTACCACCGCCTCAACGCGGCCGGGAACGTCGAGACCTCCACCTGCTGCCAGAACATCGCGACCGAGCACGAGATGGCCGAGAAGCTCATGGTCGACTCGGTCGTGACGTGGGCCCGGGACTACAAGGTCGACGGGTTCCGGTTCGACCTCATGGGTCACCACTCGCGGGAGAACATGCTCGCGGTGCGCGAGGCGCTCGACGCCCTGACGCCGCAGAAGGACGGCGTCGACGGCTCGGCGGTGTACCTGTACGGCGAGGGCTGGAACTTCGGTGAGGTGGCCGACGACGCGCGCTTCGAGCAGGCGCGGCAGGGCAACCTCGGCGGGACCGGCATCGGGACGTTCTCCGACCGGCTCCGCGACGCCGTCCGGGGCGGCGGCCCGTTCGACACCGATCCTCGGGAGCGGCAGGGCTTCGGCACGGGCGCGTACACGGACCGCAACGGTCTGGACGGGCGCAGCGACGCCGAGCTCCTCGCTGACGCCCGGCACCAGGCGGACCTCGTCCGACTCGGCCTGGCGGGCAACCTGCGGGACTTCGCGTTCGTCACGAGCGCCGGCGAGGTCCAGCGCGGCGACGAGATCGACTACAACGGCCAGCCGGCGGGCTACGCCGACTCGCCGGAGGAGATCATCACGTACGTCGACAAGCACGACAACGAGACGCTCTTCGACATCCTCACGCTCAAGCTGCCGACGGACACCCCGATGGCGGACCGCGTGCGGATGAACACCGTGTCCCTCGCGACGACGGCGCTGTCGCAGACGCCCGCGTTCTTCCACGCCGGCTCGGACCTGCTGCGCAGCAAGTCGCTGGACCGGAACAGCTACAACTCCGGGGACTGGTTCAACCTGCTCGACTTCTCCGGTCAGGACAACGGCTTCGCCCGGGGCCTGCCGCAGGCGGGCGACAACCAGGACAAGTGGCCGAACCTGGCCCCGCTCCTGGCGGACCCGGCGCTCAAGCCGGCACCGGAGGACATCGCGACGGCGTCGCAGGCCTACCAGGACCTCCTGGAGCTGCGCTTCTCGACGGAGCTGTTCCGTCTCGGCGACGCCGACCTCATCCAGCAGAAGGTGACGTTCCCCGGCAGCGGTGCGGACGCCGCCCCGGGTGTCATCGCGATGCACGTCGACGACACCGTCGGCACGGACGTGGACGAGGAGCTGGACGGACTGCTCACGGTCTTCAACGCCTCCGACGAGGAGGTCACGATGACCGTGGCGGAGCTGGCCGGGGACGGCTACGTCCTCTCGCCGGTGCTGGCGGCCGGGGCCGACGAGGTCGTCAAGGCGACGTCGTGGGACGCGGCCACGGGCACGGTCACGGTGCCGGCCCGCACGGTCGCCGTGCTGGTCGACGCCGAGGGCGGCTCCGACGACGGCGGGGCGCCGGGCGACGGCGAGGAGCCGGGCGACGGCGAGGACCCCGGTGACGGGGACAACCCCGGCGGCGGCGGCCCGGACGACGACGGGCCCGGTCAGGGCGACGGTCGCGGCTGGTGGGACACCGTCAAGCGCGTCGTCGGCAGCATCCTCGGCTGGCTCCGCGGCCTGCTGAGGTGGTGACGACCGCCTGATCCGCACGACCCGGGCGCCCGGGCGGTCCTCGACCGCCCGGGCGCCCGTCGTCGTCAGGCCGCGGGCTGCAGCCCGGCGTGCACGAGCGACGCGACGTGCCGCTCGATCGCGTTGAACTCGGGGCTCGTGGTGTCCCGGTCCCGACCGAGCGGCACCGGCACGACCTCCCGCACGTGCCCGGGCACCCCCTGCGACGCCCCGCCGGCCATGACCACGACCCGGTCCGCGAGGAACACCGCCTCCTCGATGCTGTGCGTCACGAGCATCACCGTCGTCCCGGTGTCCTGCTGGATCCGGACGAGCTCCCGCTGGAGCGCACCCCGGGTCAGCGCGTCCAGGGCTCCGAACGGCTCGTCCATGAGCATGACCGCCGGTCCGTTGGCGAGGACCCGGGCGATGGCCACGCGCTGCTGCATCCCGCCGCTGAGCTCGCCCGGGTAGCGCCGGGCGAACCGCTCCAGGCCGACGGCGTGCAGGAACCGCTCGGT
Source organism: uncultured Actinotalea sp. (assembly GCF_946885855.1). Next base: position 14,877 of record NZ_CAMPHH010000046.1, read on the forward strand.
CCGCTCGGTCACCACGGCGCGGGGGTACCGCTTCTGGCGCAGGCCGTACCCGATGTTCTCCGCGACGGTCAGCCAGGGGAACAGCCCGTAGTCCTGGAAGACGACGCCGCGGTCCGGCCCGGGGCCGCTGACCTCTTCGCCGCCGACCGTCACGGTGCCGGAGGTCGCCGTCTCGAACCCGGCGACGATCCGCAGCAGCGTGCTCTTGCCGCAGCCGCTCGCGCCGACGACGGTCACCACCTCGCCGGCGGCGACGTGCAGGTCGACGTCGGCCATGGCGGCGACGGGGTCCGTGGGGCTGTACCGCTTGCCGAGGCCGACGGCGCGCACGTCCGCCGGGTCCTGCGGTCGCTCGGTTCCGATCCGGGGCATGAGGGACTCCTAGGCGAGGGTGGGGCGGCCGCGCGTGACGACCCGGACGAGGAGGACGAGGAGGCGGTCGGCGAGGAACCCCGCCAGGCCGATCACGGCCATGCCGGCGACGACGAGGTCCGTCTTGGACTGGTCGCGCGCCTGCGTGATCATCGCGCCGAGCCCGGTGCTGATCCCCACGGTCTCGCCGACCACGAGGATCACCCAGGACAGCCCCAGCGCGATCCGCAGCCCGCCGACGATGCTGTGCATCGCCGAGGGCAGCACGACCTTGTAGAGCATCTGCACCGGTGGCGTCCCCAGCATCGCCGCGGCCTCCGTGAGCCGGACGGGCACCCGCTGGACCCCGGCGATGGTGTTGAGCAGCACGGGGAAGAACGCGGCGAGGAACACGAGGAAGACGGTGGACCGGTCGCCGAAGCCGATGATGAGGAGCGTCAGCGGCGCCCATGCGGTCACGGGGATCGGCCGGACGAGGTTGACCAGGGGGTCAAGCATCCGGAACACCGTGGCGAACCGGCCCATGAGGATCCCCAGCGGGACCGCGAGCAGGACGGCCAGGCCGAACCCGCTGAGGACCCGGCCGGTGCTGGCGGTGAGGTGCTCGCCGAGGGTGCCGCTGAAGACGTCGTCGAACACGCCGCCGACGGTGAGGTCGACGAGTCGGTCGAGCACCTCCGCCGGGGTGGGCACGAACGCCATCCGGATCCCGAACGGCAGCGTCCACTCCTGCTGGACCCCGACGGTCCACAGCACGAGGGCCAGGACCGGGACGGGCACGGCCAGCGCCGTGGTCCGCGCGACCGCGGCGAGGTCCACCCGTCGCCGACGGCGGCCCGGTTCCGGCGCGGCGGGGGACGGTGCCGGCG
>NZ_CAMPHH010000047.1 GCF_946885855.1 uncultured Actinotalea sp.
GTGCTGGCGCTGGAGGAGATGTCCGGGACCCGGATGTCCGCGATCGGCGTCGGCCCGGGCCGGGAGGCGACGATCGTCCGGCACGACCTGCTGACCTGAGCCCGGTCCGCCGGGATGGGAAGGGCAGCCGGCGGTCGGCGGCGTGGGGGACGAGCGGCGACGGGTCGCGCGGCCGGTGAGGTCGGTGGTCGGGGTGACGTGCCGAGCGCCCCGGAGTGGGGTCCGGACGTGCGCGTCGACGAGGATCTCGCGGCCCGTCTCGTCCGGACGCAGTTCCCCGCGCTCGCCGACCTGCCGGTGCGGTGGTTCGCCGCGGGGTGGGACAACGCGGTGTTCGCCGTCGGGGCAGAGCTGGTGTTCCGCTTCGTGCACCGCGCGATCGCTGTGCCACTCGCCGAGCGGGAGCTCGTCGTCCTGCCGGCCCTGGCAGGGCGCCTCCCGCTGCCGATCCCGTCGCCGATGTACGTCGGACGCCCGGTGCCGGAGTTCGACCGGCCCTTCTGGGGAGGGCCGCTCCTCCCGGGTGTGGAGCTCGCGGCCGCCGGCCTGGACGAGGCGTCCCGGGTTCCTGCAGCACGTGCCTTGGGCGAGTTCCTCCGCGCGCTCCACGCCCCAGCGCTCGCCGACGACGTCGTCGCGGCCGTCGCGGCGCGCGGTGCTGTGCTTCCGGTCGATCCGAACCGACGCGGGGAGCCGCTCGTCCTGCGCGAGCGGGCCGCCGGAAGGGTCCGGCGGCTCCGGGACGCGGGTGCGGGGGTGGACGCCGAGGGGCTGATCCGGATCCTCGACGCCGCGGTGGCGACGGGCCCGAGCGATCGTCGTCCCGTCCTGCTGCACGGTGACCTCCACGTGCGGCACGCGTTGGTGTCCGCGGAGGGTGCCGCAACCGGCGTCATCGACTGGGGCGACGTGGGCCTGGGTGACCCGGCCGTCGACCTGATGATCGGATACTCGGCCTTCAGCGGGGAGGCGAGGGCCGCGTTCCTCGCTGCCTACGGTCCGTTCGAGCCCGCCTCGGAGGCGCGGGCGCGCGCGGTCGCCGTGAACGGCTGCTCGGCGCTCCTGGAAAGCGTCGGGGACGACGCGGTGCTCGCCAGAGAGGTCACCGCCGCCCTCAGCCGCGTCCTGACGTAGACGTACCGGTCTGTGCTCGGACATGTCGCGATGCGTATCGATCAGAACGGGGGCGGCTCGGCCGGTCGCGGTGATTGGAGCGCACGACCGAGGCCTGGCGGGCCGGGAGCAGTGGGGTCGGGGCTCCGATCGGGTTCGGTCGTGTCGTCCGGGGCGGGTCGTGGGTCGGGCTCGGCTGTGTTGTCGGGGCCGGAGCTCCGGTCCGGCTCAGCTGTGTCATCGAGGCGGGAGCTCCGGTCGGGCTCGGCTGTGTCGTGAGCAGCGGAGCGTCGGTCGGGCTCGCCTTGGTCATCCGGGTGGCGTGGTCTGCGCTGAAGACCTGGTCCTTCCTCGTCGGTCGTCTCCCGCGCTTCCGGTGGTGGTCCCGTCCGGTGGCCCGGCCCGGTGTCCGCGGGTGCGGGCCGATCGGGTGGGTCCTGCCCTCCCGTGTGTCCGCCCGGTGCTCGCGACGGCTCCCGGGTGTAGGGCTTGCCCGTGGGGGAGGTCCAGGTGGTGACGCCGGTCCGAGGGTCGCGCGCGGGCGTCCAGCGGCCGTGGGTCTTGAGGTTGTGGTGGTGGCGGCACAGGGCGGCGAGGTTGCTGCGACGCGTCTGCTGGCCGGGGTCGAGAGTCTCGTCGTAGGGGACGGTGTGGTCCAGATCGCACCGGTCGGCGGCGGTCCGGCAGCCGGGGAAGGTGCACGTCACGTCGCGGGCGATGATCGCCTCGCGCAGGGCCTGCGGCGGTCGGTAGCGGCTACCGGGCTGCTCGAGGGCCTCGCCGGTCGCCGGGTCGGTGCGCTGGAAGTGCCACACGGCCTCTCGCGCGAGGCGTCGGGCGATGTCGGGCAGCACCGGGCCGTAGCGGTCGAGGTGTGCAGGGGCCTGGACGGCGCAGGCGAGGGCGTCGGTGCTGATCGTCAGGTTCAGTCGGACGGTCCGACCGCGGCGGGAGCGACTGCCGCTGGGGCCGGTGGTGAGGAGGTCGACGAGGGCGTCCGCGCGACGTGCGTCGATCCCCCGCGGGTCGTCCGGTGCGGCCATCGCTGCGACGGTGTCCAGGGTGTGCAGGGCCCGCACGGCGTCGTCAGCGGGGAGGTAGGCCCGCAGGATCGCCATGCAGTCCGCCGCCGGTTCGAGCGTGACGGCACGGTCCGCTCGGGCCCTGTCGTGGCGGTTCTGGGCGGCAGCCGGGTCCAGAGCGAGGACGGCCGCGCGGGCGGTGTCGCGGACCTGAGGGGCGGTCAGCAGCGCTGCTTCCGCCAGGACGTCCTGGTGCACCCGACGCGCCTCGTCCGAGCTCAGGGTGCCGGTCTCGGCCAGGAGCACGTCGGCCTTGCGCAGGGAGACCTCCCCGGCGTCGAGGGCGTCGTGGACCTCCGGGGCCTCGGCCAGCTGCCGCGCGCGGTCGGTGAGGATTCCGGCCGCGCGACCGGAGATCGCCAGGGTTCCCGCGACGTCCTCCCGCACGGCCCGGGCGGCCCAGGTCGACCCGGCCGCCCGCGCCTGCAGCTCCTGCAGCACCCGCGCCTGCTGGGACGCGACCCACGCGGCCAGGCGATCCCATGCCCCGACCGCCTCGAGCAGGTCCTCCCGTGGCGCGTCCGCGACGGCCAGGTCCGCCAGCCGCCATGCGAGCTCCGGGCCGGGGCGCGCCCCAGCCAGGCGCGCAGCCTCGGGGTGGGCCAGCGCCCACACGAGCGCCAGGTCCTGCGCCATCGTCGACGCCGCCACCCGGGACCGGGCGAACGACACGGCAGCGGCGACGTCGTCCTCCGCCGTGCGCGCCACCGCCACGACCGATGGACCCCCCTTGTCGAACATGTGTACGAGACTAGACCCGGGCACCGACACGACGGCGAGCGGTGGCGGCGTCCTCCGTCGTGACCGGCCATCGTGACCGTCGTCCCGATGGGCCTCGCGCTCGTCGTCCCGATCGGCCCACCGCGCCCGTCGTCCCGATCGGCGCACCCCGACCGTCGCGTCCCGTCCGCTCCGCGCCAACCGCGCCCCGCGTTCCGCTCACTCGCGGCGCCCCCGCGCCAACCGCGCCCTCTCGTCCGCCGACCCCACGCGCCTCGCCCCACGCGCCACGGGTGGCGCTGTCAGCCCTGCGCCCCGCTCGCCGCCGTCGTCCGCGCACCGGTCCGCCTCCCGCCGTGTCGTACCGCGTCGATAGGCTCACGAACCGTGAAGATCCTCGTCGTCGGCTCCGGTGCCCGCGAGCACGCCATCGTCCGCGCCCTCGCCCTCGCGCCGGAGGGGGTGGGGTTCCACGGCCGCCGCCACGGCGCACCCGACGAGCGCGCGGCCGACGAGGCATCCCGGCCCCTGCACGCCGACCACGAGATCCACGCCGCGCCCGGCAACCCCGGCATCGCGGGGCTCGCCACGCTGCACGCCGTCGACCCGGTCGACGGTGCCGCCGTCGCGGCGCTCGCTACCGAGCTCGGGTCCGAGCTCGTCGTGGTCGGCCCCGAGGCGCCCCTCGTGGCAGGCGTCGCGGACGCCGTCCGGGCGGCCGGGGTCGCGTGCTTCGGCCCGAGCGCGGAGGCGGCCGCTCTCGAGGGCTCCAAGGCCTTCGCCAAGGACGTCATGGCTGCCGCCGGCGTGCCCACTGCCCTGGCGCACGTCTGCACGACCCTCGACGAGGTCGCCGCAGCCCTCGACGCGTTCGGCGCCCCCCACGTGGTCAAGGACGACGGCCTCGCGGCGGGCAAGGGCGTCGTCGTCACGGACGACCGCGAAGCCGCCCTCGCGCACGCCGAGCGCTGCCTGGCCAAGCCGGGCGGCGCCGTCGTCGTCGAGGAGTACCTGGACGGGCCGGAGGTGTCGCTCTTCTGCCTCAGCGACGGGGCGACGGTCGTGCCCCTCGCCCCGGCGCAGGACTTCAAGCGCGCGCTCGACGGCGACGAGGGGCCCAACACCGGCGGCATGGGCGCCTACTCTCCGCTGCCGTGGGCGCCGGCGGGCCTCGTCGACGAGGTCGTCGCCCGGGTCGCCCAGCCGACCGTCGACGAGATGCGTCGCCGGGGCACCCCTTTCGTCGGCGTCCTGTACTGCGGACTGGCGCTGACGAGCCGCGGCGTGCGGGTCATCGAGTTCAACGCACGCTTCGGGGACCCGGAGACCCAGGTGGTGCTCGCCCGCCTCGCGACGCCGCTGGCCGAGGTGCTGCTGGCCGCCGCCGAGGGCCGGCTCGAGTCCATGCCGCCGCTGCACTGGCGCGACGAGGCGGCGGTCACCGTCGTCGTGGCCGCGCACGGCTACCCCGGGTCGGTCCGCGCGGGCGACCCCATCGAGGGCGTCGCCGACGCCGAGTCCGTGCCCGGCGTCCACGTGCTCCATGCGGGCACCGCCACCGACGACGGCGCGCTGGTCTCCGCGGGCGGTCGGGTGCTGTCGGTCGTGGGCGTGGGTGCCGACCTCGCGGCGGCCCGGGCAGCGGTGTACGACGGCGTCACGCGGATCACCCTGCGTGGCGCGCACCACCGCACCGACATCGCGGCGCGCATGCCGCAGCTCGAGGTGCTGGAGGAGCGGGCCCCCGGTGTCGCGGACGGACCGTCCACGACGGACGTCTGAGCGGGCGCCACCGCGCCGTCAGGAGCGCCGCCCGCCCCACGTACCATCGCCGCATGCGTCGAGTCGTGGGTGCCGTCGTCGGCGTGCTCGTTCTCGCCGGGTGCTCCTCCGTAGCGGAGGAGACGACACCCGCGCCCTCGCCGTCCGCGACCACGGAGGCCGAGCCGACGCCCGAGCCGACCGCGGAGGCGACGCCCGAGCCCGACGGCACCGCGACCATCGCGACCGTCACCGCCGAGGTCGTCGACGTCTTCGACGCGGCCGACGCGACCGAGCCCGCCCGCGTGCTGCGCGCCGAGGAGGTCGTCTCGGTGCCCGGGCAGATCCCGATGACGTTCCTCGTCGACCAGCAGGAGGGGGAGTGGTTGCGTGTCCACCTGCCCGTCCGCCCGAACGGCAGCACCGGCTGGCTGCGTGCCGCCGACGTCGCGCTGAGCGAGACCGACCTCCGCGTCGAGGTGCGGCTCTCGGAGTTCCGCCTCGAGGTGCACCGGGGCGACGACGTCGTGTTCGAGGCGCCGATCGGCATCGGCCGTCAGGACGTCCCGACCCCGGGCGGCGTCTACTACATCAAGGAGCTGCTGCAGCCGCCCGTCCCGGGCGGGACCTACGGCGCGTACGCGTACGGGCTGTCCGGCTTCTCGCCGGTGCTCGAGGAGTTCGCCGGCGGCGAGGGCGTCATCGGCATCCACGGCACGAACCAGCCCGACTCGATCGGCACGGAGGCCTCGCACGGCTGCATCCGCCTCCTCGACGACGACGTCACGCGCCTGGTCGAGGAGGTCGGCCTGCCCCTCGGGACGCCCGTCGAGATCCTCGCCTGATCGGGGAGGATGGCACCCATGGCGACGACGGCCCCGCAGCTGCCCGGGTGGACCCCCACGTACTCCGGCAAGGTCCGTGACCTCTACGTCCCCGAGTCGGGATCGGCGGCAGCGGTCGAGCACGGCGACGTCGTCCTCGTGGTGGCGAGCGACCGGATCAGCGCGTACGACCACGTCCTCGAGACCCCGATCCCTGGCAAGGGGGTCGTGCTCACGCAGCTCAGCCTGTGGTGGTTCGAGCAGCTCGCCGACCTCGTCCCCCACCACGTCGTCACGGCCGACACCGGCCCGGCCGGCGTGCCGGACGCCGTGGCCGGGCGCGCCATGGTCTGCCGCCGGCTCGAGATGTTCCCCGTCGAGTGCGTCGCCCGCGGCTACCTGACCGGGTCCGGGCTCGTCGAGTACCGGGCCGGCGGCGCCGTCTGCGGCGTCCCGCTGCCGCCCGGGCTCGAGGACGGCTCGCGCCTGCCCGAGGCGATCTTCACGCCGGCCACCAAGGCCGCCGTCGGCGAGCACGACGAGAACGTCACCTTCGAGGCGGTCGCGGCGCAGATCGGGCCCGACGACGCCGCCGTGCTGCGCGACCTGACGCTCGCCGTCTACCGGCGCGCGGAGGGGCTGGCCCGCGAGCGCGGGGTGGTGCTCGCGGACACCAAGCTCGAGTTCGGCCGGACCCGCGCGGCCGACGGCGACCTCCCGGCCGGCACGGTCGTGCTCGGCGACGAGGTCCTCACGCCCGACTCCTCGCGGTTCTGGCCCGCGGACCAGTGGCAGCCCGGCCGCGCGCAGCCGTCGTTCGACAAGCAGTACGTCCGCGACTGGCTCACCTCCGCCGCGTCCGGCTGGGACCGGGCGTCCGACGCGCCGCCGCCCCCGCTGCCCGATGACGTCGTCGCGCGCACCCAGGAGCGCTACCTCGACGCCTACCGGCGCCTCACCGGCCGCGACCTGGCGCTCCCGACGGCGGGCTGAGCGGGCACGGGAGGAGCGGTGGACGGCGCGCAGCCCGACGACGGCGCAGGACCGGGTCCCGGGCCAGACGGCGCGTCCGGCGCGCACCCCGACGACGCACCCCACCTCGACGGCCGCAGCTTCGTGGCCGTCGAGGCCCACGGCCACGAGATCGTGCCCGGCACCACCGTCCGCGTCACGTTCGGCGAGGGAAGGGTCGGCGTCCGCGCGGGCGGCAACACGATGACCGGCGTGGCCCGGTGGTCGGACGGCACGCTCGTCATCGGCCCGATGGCCATGACCCGGATGCTCTGCCCGCCGGCGATCGCCGCCCAGGACCAGTGGCTCGCCGACCTCGTCGGAGGCGCGCCGGCCGTCACGCTCGACGGCGCGACCCTCCGTCTGGAGGGTGCGCGCGGCGCGCTGGTGCTCGTCGAGGACGACGAGCCGCAGCGCTGACGATCCGGCCGTACGCTGCGCCGGTGACGAGCACGCTCCCCACCGGCAGCACCCTCCTGCGGCACGCCCGCCTCGTCCCGCTGCCGGATCTCCCGGGTGACCGGCGCACCGACCCGGACGTCGATCGGGCGGCCGACCGGGCCGTCCCGACGTCGTCCGCAGCCGACCCCGCCGCGCACCACACCCCCGTCGACCTGCGTCTCGAGGACGGCGTCATCACCGCCGTCTCCGCCCCGGGCGAGCGGCTCGACCCGCGACCCTGGGACGTCGTCGTCGACCTCGACGGCCGCTGGGTCCTCCCCGGCCTGTGGGACCACCACGTCCACCTGGGCCAGTGGGCGCTGGCCTGCCAGCGGTTCGACGTCTCCGTGGCGACGTCCGCCGCCGAGGCGGCCGCCCTCGTCGTGACCCGGCTGCGCGAGCGCGGCGCCGACGACGACTCCCTGCTCATGGCCGTCGGCTTCCGCGACGGCCTGTGGCCCGAGCCGCCGACCGCCGCCGTGCTCGACGACGCGCTCGCGGCCGCCGGCCTGCCCCCCACGCCCGTCGTCGTCGTGTGCGGGGACCTGCACAGCGCGTGGCTGAGCACCGCGGCGCTGCGCCGGTTCGGCGTCGCCGGCCACGACGACGGCGTCCTGCGCGAGGAGGACTGGTTCCCGCTGCTCGCGGCCCTGCAGGAGGTGCCGACCGACCGCCTGGACCGGTGGGTCGGCGAGGCGGCGGACGCGGCGGCGGCCCGGGGCGTCGTCGGGATCGTCGACCTGGAGATGGCGGACAACGTCACGGTGTGGGAGCGGCGCGTGGCCGCCGGGATGACGCAGCTGCGCGTCGCCGCCGGCGTGTGGCGCGACCACCTCGACCGGGCCGTCGCGCGGGAGCTGGCCACGGGCGACGTCGTCGGCGGGACGCACGGGCTGGTGACGCTCGGCCCGTTCAAGGTGATCAGCGACGGCTCGCTCAACACGCGCACCGCCTACTGCCACGACCCGTACGAGGGTCTGGAGGGGCCGCACGCCCACGGGGTCCTCAACGTGCCCACCGACGAGCTCGTGCCGCTCATGGCGTACGCGACCCGGCACGGCATCCACTGCGCGATCCACGCGATCGGGGACCGGGCGAACGGCCTCGCGCTGGACGCGTTCGAGGCGACCGGCGCGCGCGGCTCCGTCGAGCACGCCCAGCTCCTCACCGACGACGACGTCGCCCGGTTCGCCCGGCTCGACGTCGTCGCCTCGGTGCAGCCCGAGCACGCGATGGACGACCGGGACGTCGTCGAGCGCTACTGGCCGGACCGCGCCGCCCGGACGTTCCCCCTGCGTCGGCTGCACGACGCGGGCGTGCGGCTCGCCTTCGGGTCGGACGCGCCGGTCGCACCGCTGGACCCCTGGCTCGCGGTGTCCGCCGCCGTCGACCGGGCGCGCGACGGACGGGAGCCGTGGCAGCCGCAGGAGGCGCTGCCGGCCGGGGTCGCGCTCGCCGCGAGCGTGCGGACCCGGGTCGCCGTCGGGCAGCCCGGGGACCTGGTCGTCCTGGACGCGGACCCGCTGACGACCCGCGGCGAGGCCCTGCGCGGGATGCCCGTCGCGGGCACCCTGCTGGCCGGCCGCTGGACCCACCGCACGCTCTGAGTTTCGCGGGGCGGCCTCCCGGGCCGCAGGATGGCCACCATGAAGGCGACCCTGATCCACGGCGGCCACGACATCCGTGTCGAGGAGGTGCCGGACCCCGTCCTGGCCGACCCCACCGACGCCGTTGTCCGCGTCCTGCTCTCCTGCATCTGCGGCAGCGACCTGTGGGGCTATCGCCGGCCCGGGCCGCGCGAGGGCGGGCCCGCGCGCATCGGGCACGAGTTCCTGGGCGTCGTGGAGGAGGTCGGCGCCGACGTCGCGACGGTGCGTCCCGGCGACGTCGTCATCGCTCCGTTCACCTGGAGCGACGGCACCTGCGTCCACTGCCGGGCGGGCGTGCACACGTCCTGCGTGCACGGCGGGATCTGGGGTAACGGGACCGACGGCGGCCAGGGCGAGGCGGTGCGCGTCCCGTACGCCGACGGCACGCTCGTGGCCGCGCCCGTCGCGCCCGACGACGAGCGGCTGCCCGCGCTCCTGGCCCTGTCCGACGTCATGGGCACGGGGCACCACGCGGCGCTCGCGGCGGGTGTCGGCCCCGGCTCGCACGTCGCGGTCATCGGCGACGGCGCAGTCGGGCTCTGCGGGGTCCTCGCCGCGCACCGCCTCGGCGCGGAGCGGATCGTCCTGCTGGGCCGACACGAGGACCGGATCGCGATCGGGCGCCGGTTCGGTGTCACCGACGTCGTGCCCGAGCGGGGCGAGGAGGCGGTGGCGCGGGTCCAGGAGCTGACCGACGGCCTCGGCCTGCCGCATGTCATGGAGTGCGTCGGGATGCAGTCGGCGTGGGACACCGCGGTCGCGATCGCCCGGCCCGGCGGGACCGTCGGGTACGTGGGCGTGCCGAACGGGATGGAGTCCGGCCTGCCGATCCGCCAGATGTTCAGCAACAACGTCGGCGTGCGCGGCGGGGTGGCGCCGGTGCGCGCGTACCTGCCGGAGCTCCTCGCCGACGTCCTCGCCGGCACGATCGACCCGTCGCCCGTCTTCGACCAGCACCTCCCGCTGGACGCCGCGCCCGAGGGCTACGCGGCGATGGACGAGCGCCGCGCCATCAAGACGCTGCTGCGGCCGTGAGCGGTGAGGCCGGGACCGCCGGTACCCCCTCGCCCGGGCCGACCATGCGCGCCGTCGTCGTCGAGGCGTTCGGCGAGACGCCGACCGTGACCGAGGTACCGGTGCCCGCGTGCCCGGCCGACGGCGTCGTCGTCCGCGTCGAGGCCACCGGGCTGTGCCGCAGCGACTGGCACGCATGGATGGGGCACGACGACGGTGTGGCGCTCCCGCACGTGCCGGGGCACGAGCTCGCCGGGACGGTCCTCGAGGTCGGGCCCGAGGTGCGGTCGTGGCGGGTCGGGGACCGGGTGACGGTCCCGTTCGTCAGCGCGTGCGGGACGTGCGCGGCGTGCCGGGCCGGGGAGCAGCAGGTGTGCGAGCGGCAGGAGCAGCCCGGCTTCGCGTACTGGGGCTCGTTCGCGGAGCGGGTCGCGCTGCACCACGCCGACGTCAACCTCGTGCGCCTGCCCGAGGCGCTGTCCGCCGTCACGGCGGCCTCGCTGGGATGCCGGTTCGCGACCGCCTACCGCGCGCTGATGGCCCACGGCCGGGTGCGCGCGAACGACCGGGTCGCCGTCCAAGGGTGCGGCGGCGTCGGGCTCTCCGCCGTGATGATCGCCGCCGCCGGCGGGGCCCGGGTGGTTGCGGTCGACGTCTCCGCGGGTGCGCTCGAGGCAGCGCGGGCGGCCGGCGCGGAGGCGGTCGTCGACGCGACCGGCCTGACGCCGGAGGAGGTCGCGGCGCGCGTGGTCGAGGTGACCGACGGCGGCGCGCACGTGTCCGTGGACGCGCTGGGCTCGCGGGCGACGGCGGTGGCGTCGGTGCTGGGGCTGCGGCGGCGCGGGCGCCACGTCCAGGTCGGGCTCCTGCTCGCCGGCGACGAGCGGACGCCCCTGCCGATGGACCGGGTCATCGCGTGGGAGCTGGAGCTCTACGGCAGCCACGGGATGGCCGCGCACGAGTACCCGGCGATGCTCGACGCCGTCGCGGCCGGGGTGCTGCGCCCGGACCGCCTGGTGACCAGGACGATCGCGCTGGACGAGGTGCCGGAGGCCCTGGCGGCGCTGGGCGACGGCAGCGCCGGCCCCGGCATGACGGTCATCGCCCCCTGACCCCCGGCGGGGCGTCGTCGTGGTCGAGCACGAGCGTCGCCCGGGAGCGGGGGTCGCAGCGGTCCAGGTAGAGCAGCTGGCCGTCGCGGTAGCGGGCGTTGGCCGGGTCGTCCGGGTCGGCGGGGCAGCCGTCACGCACGGCCATGCGCGCGAACGTCGTCGTGAAGGGCACCTCGAGCCACACCGACAGGTCCCACGCGTCCGCCAGCTCGTCGCGGTGCAGGAAGATCCCGTCGACGACGACCGCGGTCCCGTCCGCCACGGCGACCGGCTCGACGGCGACCGGTCGGTCCGTGCGGTGGTCGAACACCGCCGTCCGTACCCGGCGGTCCCCGCCCGGCCGGAGCGGCTCGACGACGGCGGCGCGGAAGGCCGGGAGGTCGTAGGAGTCCTCGAAGAAGCCCGACGGCGAGGCACGCCCCTGCCGGTACCGCTCGGCACGCGGACGGTGGAACCCGTCGACCGACACCCGTAGCGTCCGTGTGCCCGTCGCGCGGAGGTGGTCGGCGAGGGCGTCCGCGAACGTCGTCTTGCCTGCGCCGTCCACGCCGTCGACGGCGACGAGCGGCGTCGTCGTCGGGAGCGCCCGTACCCGCCGGGCGACCTCCGCGACGGACGCCGCGACCGGGGCACGGCGGGCGTCGTCGTCGGCGGTGGCAGTCACGGCCCCACGCTCCCACGGCGGAGGTCACGGGACGTCCGTCCCTGGCCGACGACGGCGGCGCACGGTTGCCTGGGTGCGGGGGTGGTGGTGGTGTCGCGACGGCAGCTGGTGACGCTCGGGGGCGTCGTCGTCGCCCTGCTGCTGCTCGCCGCGTGCGCTCCCGGTGCCAACGACGTCGCCGGGAGCGCCGATCCGTCCGGCGCCGGTCCGTACGGCTTCTGGTGGGGGCTCTGGCACGGCGTCATCGCGCCGGTCACGTTCGTCGTGTCGCTGTTCAGCGACACCGTCGGGATCTACGAGCTCCACAACACCGGCGGCTGGTATGACTTCGGCTTCCTGCTGGGCCTGTCGCTGGCCTTCGGCGGGCCGGGCGGCGCGGCGGCGCGCGGTCGACGCTGAGCCGCACTGAGTAGCACTGAGCCGCACTGAGCCCTGCCCCGCCGAGAGGACGTCACCGGCCGCGAGTGCCGAGCCGCACCGCGGCACGCCGAGCAGCACCGCAGGACGGGGCCGCTCGCGTCAGACCCTTGCCCCATACATCGTCTCGCGATATATATCGGTCATGCCCACGCGGATGACCGAGCACGCCTACCTCGTGCTGCTCGCCCTCGCCGACGGCCCTCGTCACGGGTACGGGGTCGTGCTCGCGATTCGCGACCTCTCCGACGGGGCGGTGCGGCTCGGCGCCGGCACGCTCTACGGACTCCTCGACCGGCTCGCCGGGGGCGGACTGGTCGAGCCGTGCGGCGAGGAGGTCGTGGACGGCCGGCTGCGCCGCTACTACCGGCTCACCGACGACGGCGCCGCCGCGGCGGCAGCGGAGACGGCCCGGCTGCGTGCGCTCGCCCGCCGGGCGGGTGCGGTGCTGCGCGCGCGCCCGGCGATCGGGGGCGCGTCGTGACCGGCGAGTCCGGTCGGTGGGGCCGGCCGGGTCCGGACGCCGACGTCGCCCCGGGTGCGGACCGTGGTGAGGTCGCCCCAGGCGCGGGATTCCGGCGCAGCGCCGCGTCCTGGATCCGCGCGTACCCACCGCGATGGCGTCGCGCGCGGGGCGCGGAGCTCCTCGGGCTCCTGGAGGACCTCGCCGAGCCGGGTGCCTCACGGCTCGGCGTCCGCCAGGTGGCCGACGTCGTGCGCGGGGGCCTGGCGACCCGGTGGCGCGAGCGCCCGCCGCTCGGCGCCTGGGGCGGACGCGTCGTCGTGTGGACGGGACTGGCGGCGGCGCTACCGGTGGCCGAGGCCGTCGGCTCCCTCCCGGTGGGGTGGTCCCTCGTGATCGGCGCCGCCGCGTGGGCCCTCCTCCCGGTCGCCGTCGTGGTGCTGCGGACCGTGCGACGGACTCCCGGGCTGGTGGGTGCGGCCGCCGTCGACGTCGCGCGCGTCGCCTCGGGCGGCAGGGCCCAGGTCGACCGGGCGGACGCGACGGCCTTCGTCCCGTGGGGTGTCGTGGGGTGGTCGCCCGGTCCGTCGTCCCGGCCCCGCCCGGTAACCTGACGCCGCACGGACGCCGCCGGCGCCCGAGTGCCCACCCCCTTCGCCCGACCAGCATCAGGAGCGCCTCGTGGGACGTGTCGTCGTCGATGTGATGCCGAAGCCCGAGATCCTCGACCCGCAGGGCAAGGCCGTCGCCGCCGCCCTGCCGCGGCTCGGCTTCCACGGGTTCACCGGGGTCCGGCAGGGCAAGCGTTTCGAGCTCGAGGTCGAGGGTCCGGTCACCGACGAGGTCCTCGAGCAGGTGCGCCAGGCCGCCGAGACGCTGCTGTCCAACCCGGTCATCGAGGACGTCGTCCGCGTCGCGGCCGCGGAGGAGCGCGACGGGGCGACGGCGTGACCGCCGCCGCGACCGGCGCCGCCCCCGCGACCGGCTCGACCGGTACCGAGCAGCTGACCGGCGCCCGGATCGGTGTCGTCACCTTCCCCGGCACGCTGGACGACCGGGACGCCGCCCGCGCCGTCCGCCTCGCGGGCGCGACCGCGGTCCCTCTCTGGCACGCGGACGCCGACCTGCACGGCGTGGACGCCGTCGTCCTGCCCGGGGGCTTCTCCTACGGCGACTACCTGCGGGCCGGGGCGATCAGCCGGTTCGCGCCCGTCATGGACCGGGTGGTCGACGCCGCCCGTGGCGGGATGCCTGTCCTCGGCATCTGCAACGGCTTCCAGGTCCTCGCCGAGGCGCACCTCCTGCCCGGCGCGATGATCAAGAACGACCACCGCGCCTTCCTCTGCCGCGAGCAGGTGCTGGCGGTCGAGAACGTCGACACCGCCTGGACGCGCGAGTACAGCCAGGGTGAGCGCATCACCATCCCCCTGAAGAACCAGGACGGGCAGTTCGTCGCGGACGAGCGCACGCTCGACGAGCTCGAGGGGGAGGGGCGCGTCGTCTTCCGCTACGACGGCTGGAACCCCAACGGCTCGCGCCGCAACATCGCGGGCATCTGCAACGCGGGCGGCAACGTCGTCGGCCTCATGCCGCACCCGGAGCACGCGGTCGAGCCGGGCTTCGGTCCGGACGGGCCCCAGGGCCCGCGCACCGGGACGGACGGCCTGCGCTTCTTCACCTCGGTCCTGTCGACGCTCGTACGGCGGTCCGCCGCGTGACGGCGCGGCTGGCGCAGGACGTCACGGTCACCCACGTGCCGTGGACCGACCCCGTCGCCACGACGATGCGCGTCGAGCAGCAGACCGAGATCGAGGGCATCTACGACGGTCAGGGCGACGTGTGTCAGCACCTCCCGGACGAGGAGATGCTCGCGACGGTGCTCGTCCACGTCGACGGCGAGGCCGCCGGGTGCGGTGCGCTCCGCGACGCCTCGGCCCACGGTGAGGGCACGGCGGAGCTCAAGCGGCTCTTCGTCCGGCCGGCATTCCGGGGGCGCGGCCTCGCGGGCGTCGTGGTCGGTGAGCTGGAGCGGTTCGCCCGGAGCAGCGGCGTCGAGCGGATCATCCTCGAGACCGGCGACCGGCTCACGGCCGCGATCGCGCTGTACTCCTCCCGCGGCTACGACCGCATCCCCAACTACGGCCCGTACGCCGACGACCCGTCGTCGTTCTGCTTCGCCCTCGACCTGCGCGGCGACGCCTGACCGTGCAGCACGACCTCGTGCTGTCCGCGGGCGACGTGCGGCTCGTGCCGCTCGAGGCCCACCACGCCCCCGACCTCCTCGCCCTCGTGGACGACGGGATGTGGTTCGGGATGACCACGCCCACGCCGCGGCGGGTCGAGGACATGAGGGCCTGGATGGAGCTGGCGCACGTGACCCCGGCGCGGTGCGCGTTCGCCGTCCTCGGGCCGGACGGCGGGGTCCGCGGGTCGACGTCCTACTACGACGTCGACCACCAGGTCGGCCGTTGCGAGGTCGGCCACACGTTCTACGGGCGGGCGTGGTGGGGCGGGTCGACGAACCCCGCGTGCAAGCTGGCGCTGCTGGGCCACGCCTTCGAGGAGTGGGGCATGCACCGGGTCGCGCTGCGCGGCGACGCCCGCAACAGCCGCAGCGTGGCGGCGATGCGTCGACTCGGGGCCGTGGAGGAGGGTGTGCTGCGTGGTCACCGGATCGCGGCCGACGGGTCGCGTGGCGACACCGTCTACTTCTCCGTGCTGGCGCCCGAGTGGCCGACGGTCCGGACCCGCCTCGAGGAGCGCCTCGCGGCCTCCTGACGGCCGGGCGCCGGGCCCCTCGGTCGGCGTTCAGTCGACAGTCAGCCCGAGGTGTGCGGCGAGGGCCGGGGCGAGCGCGACGAGCTGCTCCTCGGTGATCGTCGCCCCCGCCAGGCCCGCGAGGCCGTCGACGCGCGACAGGTCGGCACCGCGCAGGTCGACGTCCCGCAGGGTCCCCCGGGTCACGTCCAGGCGGCCGACGACGCAGTCCCGCACGACGAGCCGGGTGACCCGCGCGCCCGCGAGCTCGAGCTCCCCCACGACGCAGCCCTCGAGCACGACGTCCGTGAGCTCCGCGTCGCGCAGGTTGACGTAGTCGAGCTTGCCGCCGCGCACCTGTACCCGCGTGAGCTCGGCGCCGTACCAGGGCAGCGCCCCGAGCCGGCAGTCGGCGACGACGACGTCCTGCCACGTCGAGTCCGGTGCGTGCAGGGTCCCGGCGTTCAGCCGGGTCAGGGTGCAGTCGACGAGCCGGGCGTCGTCGAGGCGCAGGTCCTCGACGGTGCAGTCCTCGAGGACGCAGTCGGTGAACCGGGCACCGGTCGCATCCTGCCCGCTCAGGTCGACCCCGCGGAACCGCTCGAGGTCGTGATCCGACCCGGCCGTCAACGGCCCGACGGCTTCGCTGAGCTCCACAGCCCCACCCTGCCATCC
>NZ_CAMPHH010000048.1 GCF_946885855.1 uncultured Actinotalea sp.
GTGACGAGGTCCTGCGCCGCCTCCTGGACCTCGGCGAGGTGCTCGGCGGAGCGGAAGGACTCGGCGTAGACCTTGTAGACGTCCTCGGTGCCGGAGGGCCGGGCCGCGAACCACGCGTTCTCGGTCGTCACCTTGAGGCCCCCGATCGCCGCGCCGTTGCCCGGTGCCTCCGTGAGCCGCCCCGTGATCTCCTCGCCCGCGAGCGTCGTCGCGGTGACCTGGTCCGGCCGCAGCGCGGCGAGCGCCGCCTTCTGCTCGCGCGTCGCCGGCGCGTCGACCCGGGCGTACCAGGACTCACCGTGCCGCTCGACGAGCCGGCGGTGCAGCTGCGACGGCGAGTGGCCCGTCCGCGCCGTGATCTCGGCGGCGAGCAGCGCGAGGAGGATGCCGTCCTTGTCCGTGCTCCACACCGTGCCGTCGTGGCGCAGGAACGACGCGCCCGCGGACTCCTCGCCGCCGAAGCCCACCGACCCGTCGAGCAGGCCCGGCACGAACCACTTGAACCCGACCGGCACCTCCAGCAGCCGGCGCCCGTGCGCGGCCGCGACCCGGTCGATGAGCGCGGAGGAGACGAGCGTCTTGCCGACGGCGGTCCCCTCCGACCAGCCCGGGCGCGCGCCGCCGTAGAGGTAGTCGATGGCGACGGCGAGGTAGTGGTTGGGGTTCATGAGGCCCGCGTCGGGGGTGACGATGCCGTGCCGGTCGGCGTCGGCGTCGTTGCCCGTGGCGACGTCGAACGGCGAGCCGCCGTCGGTCGCCGCCATGGCCTCGACGAGCGAGGCCATCGCGGACGGCGACGAGCAGTCCATGCGGATCTTGCCGTCCCAGTCCAGCGTCATGAAGGACCAGCGCGGGTCGACCTCCGGGTTGACCACGGTGAGGTCCAGCCCGTGGCGCTCGGCGATCTCGCCCCAGTAGTGCACGGCAGCCCCGCCGAGCGGGTCCGCCCCGATCCGGACGCCGCTGGCCCGGAGGAGGTCGATGTCGAGCACGTTCGGCAGGTCGTCGACGTAGGCGGACAGGAAGTCGTGCCGGTGCGTCGTCGGCGCGGCGACGGCCCGCTCGAACGGCATGCGGCGCACGGTCCCGACGCCCTGGCGCAGGAGCTCGTTGGCGCGCGCGGCGATCCACGACGTCGCCTCGGACCCGGCCGGGCCGCCGTGCGGCGGGTTGTACTTGAAGCCGCCGTCCCGCGGCGGGTTGTGCGAGGGGGTGACGACGATCCCGTCGGCCAGCCCGGTCCCGGCGTCCGCGCTGCCGGCCGTGGTCCGCACGCCCTGGGACGTCGTCGCACCGTTGTGCAGGAGGATCGCGTGCGACACGGCGGGCGTGGGCGTGAACGAGTCGCGGGCGTCGACGTGGACGGTCACCTCCGCGGCCGCGAGCACCTCCAGCGCGGTGCGCCAGGCCGGCTCGGACAGCGCGTGGGTGTCGCGGCCGAGGAACAGCGGGCCGTCCGTGCCCTGCCCCCGCCGGTACTCCACGATCGCTGCGGTGGTCGCGATGATGTGCGCCTCGTTGAAGGCCCCGTCCAGGCTCGAGCCGCGGTGGCCGGAGGTGCCGAAGACGACCTGCTGGGCCGGGTCCTCCGGGTCGGGCACCCGGTCGTAATAGGCGCCCACGACCGCGTCGACGTCGATGAGGTCCTCGGGACGGGCGGGGGTGCCGGCGCGCTCGTGCATGGTCACGAGTCAACCACCACGGCCCCGGGACCCGCACGGCGGCGTCCAGGGTCCGGTCCGGCGAGGGGCCGGCGCGCGGTCCAGGGCGGGCGCCGTCGACTACCCTCGCTGCTCATGGCCAAGCGACCCGCCGTCGAGTTCGTCCTGCGCCCCTTCGAGGGCCTCCCCGGTGAGCCGGACTACGTCGCCCTGCGCGAGGTGGTCCCCGCGGCGACCGCGACCGCGCGCACCACGAAGGAGCACGGCGCGCGCGACGTCGTCGTCACGACCGTCCTGCCCGCGGGCTGGCCCGCCCTGCACCGCGGCGACGGCACGATCATGCTCGCGCTGCAGACGACGGCGGGCTCGGGGGACCTGTCCCGGGACCTCGCCGACATGCTCCTGCTCGCCCTGGAGTCCCCCGCCGGCACCCCGGTCACGGCCACCCGGATCCCCGAGCCGGGACCGCGGCTGCAGGACGTGCTCGACCCGTCCGTCCCGTTCGAGGTCACCGTCCACGACGGCTTCGACTTCTGGCGGTCCGAGGGCGTGGAGCTCACCGCGGAGATCGAGGGCGTCCTGGAGCGGATGAACGAGACGGTCATCCCGACGCAGCGGCTCACCTCGGTCGAGGCGGCCTACCGCGCGCAGATGGGCGACAAGGACTTCCTGCGCTGGGCCCAGCCGCACGACGAGCAGGTGTTCCTCGACGCGCTCGCCCGCCTCCACGCGCGCCGCGAGTCCGGCCTGGGCGCGGGCGGGTCGCTCGGCCGCTTCATCGGCGCCTTCCGCTCCTGCGGGATCCTCGTGCCGGTGTGGGACCTCGACCAGGACGCGACGCTCGAGGACCTCGAGACGGCCGTCGCGGCGCTCGGCGAGCGGCTCGACGCGGCGCTCGCCGTCGACGCCCCGCTCGACGCCACCGAGCGGCGGGCGCGCGCCGGGCTCGTCGCGCGCCAGCTCACGCTGCGCTGACCGACGGCCCCGGCTGCCCTGCGCCCGTCGGACCGGGGGACATGACCTGAGGTTGACCCTCGGCTGACGTGGCGATGGGACGACCTCCGTCGTTAGTGTGTACGTCGTGTCCACCCCACGCCGCGCTGACGACGGTCGGCGCCCCGGGCCCCGGCAGCGGGTCGCCGTGGTCATCCCCGCCAAGGACGAGTCCCGGCGCATCGCCGCCACCGTCCGCTCCGCGCGGTCCATCCCCAACGTGGACCTCGTCCTCGTCGTCGACGACGGCAGCGAGGACGCGACCCAGCACGTCGCCCGCGACGCGGGCGCCGTCGTCGTGCGGCACTCGCACAACCGCGGCAAGGCGTCCGCGATGGAGACCGGCGCCGCCGTCGTCGCCATGCGCGACGCGCCCGACCGCCCGCCGCGGCTCCTGCTCTTCATCGACGGCGACCTGGGCGAGACCGCCGTCAACACCGCCCCCCTCGTCCCGCCGGTCCTCGACGGGACGGCGGACCTGGCCATCGCCCTGCTGCCGCCGCAGCCCGGGGCGGGCGGTCGTGGCATCGTCGTCGGCCTGGCGCGGCGCTCGATCCAGTCGATGACCGGGTGGACGCCGACCCAGCCGCTGTCCGGGATGCGCTGCCTCACGCGTGAGGCGTTCGAGGCGGCCACGCCGCTGGCCCGTGGCTGGGGCGTGGAGACGGGCATGACGATCGACCTGCTGACCAAGGGCTTCGTCGCCGTCGAGGTCCCGTGCGACCTGCGGCACCGTCCCTCGGGCTCGGACCTGCGCGGTCAGCTCCACCGCGCCGCGCAGTACCGGGACGTCCTGCTCGCGGTCAACGCGCGGCGGGCGCGGCGGGTGCTCGGTCGGGAGGGCTGAGGGCCGGTCCTGCCCCGCGGACCCGCAGGAGCCAGCTCGCGCTGACCGCCACGAGCAGCGGGACGGCCACGGACACGCCCATGGCCGGGATGACGATCCCGGAGTCGTTGACGAGGAAGCCGATCCCCAGCGTGACGGCGAGCGCCCAGACGACCGGGCGCAGCATCGGCGCCGTCGTCGTCAGGGCGGTGAGGGGCTCGCCCGAGGAGAGCCAGCCGTACGCGCCGCCGTCGGGTGCCGCCGCCGCCTGCCGCAGCGGGCGCAGCAGCACGACGACCACGAGCGCGATGCCGCCGACGGCGAGCAGCGTCAGCCACGTGCCGCCGAGGTTCGCGACGTTCTGCGCGAGCTTGCGGCCGACGACGTCGCCGAGGCCCCCGTCCAGCACGGTGTCCACGAACCGTCCCAGGTGGGTGCGGTCCTCGGGCGGTCGCAGCCAGTCCACGAGGAGGAACGCGAGCATCGCGGCCCCGGTGCCCCCGAGGACGACGACGGCGCGCCGCCACGTCAGCCGGATCCCCGCCGCGGCGAGCGCGAGCACCGCGAACCCGGGCAGGAGCGCGGGCGGTCCGCCGAAGTCGCTGCCGAGGCCGGGGGCGCCGTTGACGAACGCGGCGACCACGCCGATCCCGGCGACGAGGAGCGCGGCCCGGCGGCGGTGGCCCCGGCGCACCAGGGGATCCGCCGCGGCGGCCGCGGCGAGCAGGACGGCGGCCGCGAAGACCGCGAAGGAGGTGTTGTTGAAGCCGTAGAACCGCGCGCCGACCACGGTGGAGACGCCGAGCGGGGCGGACAGCTGCAGCGTCGCGCCGGTCACGACGTCGGCGGCCAGCACGAACGCGGTGAGCTGGGCCACGAGCGCCAACGGCCCGAGCAGCTCCCGGCGCACCACGGGCAGCAGCGCGAGCGCGGTGATCGCGGCGATGATCGCCACGATGACGCCGGTGACGGCCCAGCCGGGCGACCCCGCGCGCCACCACGGCACGAGGTTGGCGAGCGTCGCGGCCACGGGCAGGGAGCCGACGGCGACCCCCGCGACGACGAGCGCACGCAGCACGGGCACCGCCACCGTCGGACGCGTCGGCGAGAGCACCGGGGCGGGCCGGTCGCGCAGCCGTGCCGCGAGCCGGGCGCTCCACGCGAGCACGCGCCCGTTGAGCCCCACGACGACGACGGCCTGCAGCAGCAGGTTGACGACGATGAGGTAGGTGTAGGTGGACGGCACGACGGGACGCGAGGCGACCTGGTGCCGGTCGATGTCCACGACCGCCTCGAGGCGTTCGATGGCGCTACCGGGTCCCGGGGTGGGGCGGACGGGGCTGCCGACGAGCGCGCCCGTGGGTGCCTCGCCCTGCAGGCCGAGCAGGGCGAGCAGGGTCGGGGTGACGTCCGTCGTCTGGAGGATCCCGTCCTGGCGGGTCGAGCGCGTCGTGAGCAGCGAGGCGTCGTAGGTGCGCCCGGCGGGCGCCGGACCGAGCGCCGCGGCGAGCTGCATGCGCGCGACCGTGCCCGAGTCGGACAGGGACACCACCAGGACGGTGACCTCCTGACCCGTACGCACCGTGTGCTCGCGGACGGCCTCGAGCACGGCGCCGAGACGGGCGTCGACCGGCTGCACCTGCTGCAGGCGCGTCGGCTCGGTGATGACGTCCGGGCCGGCCGGCTCCTCGCCGGTGGACTGCTGCGGGGCGTCGTCGTCGGCCGTGCCGTCCCCGGAAGGGGCGTCCGGGTCCGGCTCCGACCGCGGCACCGTGGCACGGCCGGTGTCCCGCACGGACCCCGCGTCGACGACGACCAGGCGCGCCGTCGTCAGCGCCTCCTCCACGGCGTCGGCGAGAGCGCCCGGCTCCGCCGGCCGCCGCTCGTGGCTGCCGACGACGACGCCGTCGGGGTCGGCCAGGGCGATGGCCGCGCCGGGTCCGAAGCCCGCGGCCGGGACGCCCTCCTCCCGCAGGAGGCGGCCGAGGAGGCCGAGCGACGGGGAGAAGCTCGACGCGGCCGCCGACTCCTCGTAGTCCGCCCAGCCGGGCACGGCGCCCTCGGCGTCGGGTGAGCGCAGCGTGCGGCACTCGCCGTAGCCCTCGCCGGGCAGGTCCCCGGCCCGCGCTCCCGCCGACACCGCGAGCCAGCCCTCCGACGGGCAGGAGAACGAGCGGATGCTGCGCGGGGAGACCGTCCCCAGGCCGGCGCTGCGCGACAGCTCCCACAGCACCGGCGTCGCGAGGGTGCGGACGTCCTCCCAGCGCAGGCCGGAGGTGCCGACGAGGACGACGGGCCCCGCGCCGTCGTCGGCGGGCTCCTCCGGGGAGGTCGCGGCGGCGGCCGGTGCGGCGCCGAGCAGGCCGACGAGCAGTCCCGTGACGACCGCGACGAGCACGGCGGCGGCGCCGCGACGGCGTGGGGTCGGGACGGGCACCCGGCCAGCCTACGGGCGCACTACGCTCGGCCCGCGGACCGGTGGGGGACGGCCACAGGTCCCGCGGACGACCTGCACCACACCGTCACGGACAGGAGGACCGATGCGTTCGGACCAGGTGGAGGGGGGCGCCGGCCGGCTGCGCTACGCGTACCTGGGCCCGGCGGGGACCTTCACCGAGGCGGCGCTGCGGCAGATCGCCTCGCCCGAGGACGCCGTGCTCCTCCCGCAGGTCGACGTCGTCTCCGCGATCGAGGCGGTGCGCAGCGGGGCGGCGGACCGCGCCGTCGTCGCGATCGAGAGCTCGGTCGAGGGCTCCGTGACGGCCGTCCTGGACACGCTCGCGACCGGGGACCCGCTCGTCCTGCTCGGCGAGATGATCGTGCCCGTCTCGTTCGTCCTCGCCACCCGGCCGGGGACGGGGCTGGGCGCCGTGCACCGGGTCGCCGCCCACCCCCACGCGTGGGCGCAGTGCCGGCGCTGGCTGCTGGCGAACCTGTCCGACGCCGTCCACGTGCCCGCGACGTCGAACACCGCCCCGGCCGCCGCGATGGCCTCGGGGGAGCGGGAGCTGGGCTTCGACGCCGCGCTCGTGCCCCCACCCGCCGTCGACGTGTACGGCCTCGTCCCGCTCGCCGAGGGCGTGGCGGACAACCGCCACGCGGTGACGCGGTTCGTCCTCGTCGGCCCGCCCGGCGCCGTGCCGGCGCGCACCGGGGCGGACAAGACGACCCTCGTGGTGCATCTGCCGAGCAACCAGGCGGGGGCGCTGCTGGAGATGCTCGAGCAGTTCTCGGCCCGCGGGGTGAACCTCTCCCGCATCGAGTCCCGGCCGATCGGGGACTCCCTGGGCCGGTACTCGTTCTCCATCGACGCCGAGGGGCACGTCGAGGACGAGCGGGTGGCGGAAGCCCTCATGGGTCTGCACCGGGTGTGCCCGCACGTGCGCTTCCTGGGCTCCTACCCGCGCGTCGACGCCCCGCACGGCGACGTCCGCCCGGGGACGTTCGACGCGGACTTCGTCGCGGCGCGGGCGTGGGTCCAGGCGCTGCGGGAGGGCCGGGCGCACTGACCGTCGTCAGGAGTCCCCGTCCTCCAGCGGGAGGCGGATGACCAGCGCGTTCGGCTGGATCCGGGCGTGCAGCTCGAGCGCCTCGCCGATCGTGTCGCCGTCGACCTGGACCGGCTGGGGCTCGCGCGTGCGGACCCGGACCTCGCGGGCGTCCGTGTGCTCGATCCGCCCCAGCGCGCCGTGGTCGACGCGCGGCCGGATGCCGAAGCGCTGGAGCGTGACGTCCCCCGCCACGCGTGCCCAGCCGAGCACGCCGGCGCGCGCGTCGATCTCGCCGACGTGCAGGACGCCGTCGTCGACCTCGGCGTCCGGGATGAGGGTGATCCCGCCGGGGAGGCGGCCGACGTTGCCGAACAGGAGGCTCCGCAGGCGGACGGAGCGCCACGGCCCGTCGTCGAGGCGCAGGTCCAGGCGCATGCGCCGCCCGCCCAGGTGCCGCAGGCCCGAGAGGACGTAGGCGACCCAGCCGACGCGGGCCTTGAGGTCCTCGTTCGTGTCCCCCATGACGGCGGCGTCGAAGCCGAGGCCCGCCATGACCAGGAAGATGTGGTCCCGCGCGGGCTCGGATGCGTCGGCCGGCGTCTCGGTGGGCTCGACGGCCTCCGGGTCGGCCTCCGCGACGACGTCCTGGACCTGCGACTCGTCCCGCACGATCGTCAGCCAGCCGACGTCGACCGGGCGCTCCTGACCGGTCAGCGCGATCCTCAGGAGCGCGTCGACGTCCCCGATCGGCAGGTCGAGGTTGCGGGCGAGGAGGTTGCCCGTGCCCTGGGGGAGCAGGCCCATCGCCGTGCCCGTGCCCGCGAGCCCCTCCGCCACCGCGCGGACCGTGCCGTCGCCGCCGATGGCCACGACGAGCTGGGCGCCCTGCTCGAGCGCCTGCCGCGTCTGGCCGATCCCCGGGTCCTCCGCCGTCGTGTCGAACCACAGCGGCTCGGGCAGGTACCGGGCGGCGCACGCCTGCACGGCCGCGTCGCGCAGCGCCGGCACCCCGGGCTTGGTCGGGTTCGCGACGAAGGCGACCTTGACGTGCGCGGCGTCGGTGTCCCCGGTGGCGGCGGTGCCCTCCGTGCCCGGCCCCGCGGCCGACGGGTTCGGGTCCAGGCCGTGCCCGCGCAGCGCGCGGCGCGTCCGGACGACGAGCACGAGGGCGACGGTCGCCAGAGCGATCGCGAGGCCGGTGACGAGCCATCCCACCCAGGTCATGGTCGCACCGTACGGGGGGCGCGGTCCGCGCACACCCCGGTCGTGCCCGGCGTGACGGAGACCACCGTCCTCCTGAGGGGCGGGGCGGCCGCCGTCGGGCGGTGTCGGCGACGCTCGATACCCTCCTGGGGTGATCGACCTGCGCCTCCTGAGGGAGAACCCCGACGCCGTCCGCGCGAGCCAGCGCCTGCGGGGCGACGACCCGTCGCTCGTCGACCAGGTGCTCGAGCTGGACTCCCGCCGCCGCACCGGCCTGACCCGGTTCGAGGAGCTGCGCGCGGAGCAGAAGGGCCTGGGCAAGGAGGTCGCCCGCGCGCAGGGCGAGGCGAAGCAGGCGCTCCTGGCCCGGGCGAAGGAGCTCGCCGAGGCGGTCAAGGCCGCCCAGGCCGACGCCGACGACGCCGCGGCGCGGCTCGACGAGGCCGTCCTGCGGATCGCGAACGTCGTCGTCGACGGCGTGCCGGCCGGGGGCGAGGACGACTACGCGGTCCTGCGCCACGTCGGCACCCCGCGGGACCTCGCCGCGGAGTACGGGCCGGACTTCGTGGTCCGCGACCACCTCGACCTCGGCGAGCGGCTCGCGGCCATCGACACCGAGCGCGGCGCGAAGGTGTCGGGCGCCCGATTCTACTTCCTCACCGGCGTCGGCGCGCGGCTGGAGCTCGCGCTGCTCAGCGCGGCGATGGACCGCGCGATCGCGGCCGGCTTCACGCCGATGATCACGCCCACCCTCGTGCGGCCCGAGGTCATGCGCGGCACCGGGTTCCTCGGCGCGCACGCGGACGAGGTGTACCGGCTCGAGGCGGACGACCTGTACCTCGTCGGGACGTCGGAGGTGGCGCTCGCGGGGTACCACGCGGACGAGATCCTCGACCTCTCGGGCGGCCCGCGCCGGTTCGCGGGCTGGTCGGCGTGCTACCGGCGCGAGGCGGGCTCGCACGGCCGCGACACCCGGGGCATCATCCGCGTCCACCAGTTCCACAAGGTCGAGATGTTCAGCTGGACGACCGTCGAGGACGCGGAGGCCGAGCACGCGCGGCTGCTCGCGTTCGAGGAGGAGATGCTCGGCCTGGTCGAGCTGCCCTACCGCGTCATCGACGTCGCCGCCGGGGACCTCGGCTCCAGCGCGGCCCGCAAGTTCGACTGCGAGGCGTGGCTGCCCAGCCAGCAGCGGTGGCTCGAGCTGACCTCGACCTCGAACTGCACGACGTTCCAGGCCCGGCGCCTGGGGGTGCGCGAACGCACGGAGAGCGGGACGCGCGCCGTCGCGACGCTCAACGGGACCCTGGCGACCACGCGGTGGATCGTCGCGATCCTCGAGAACCACCAGCTCGAGGACGGCTCGGTGCGGGTGCCGGAGGGGCTGCGGCCCTACCTCGGCGGCCTCGAGGTGCTCAGCCCGGTGGTCGCGTGACGGCCGGGACGCCGGCGCCCGGGCCGGCCGGCGCCGCCCAGGGCGGTCCGGACGGGCCGCGGCTCGTCGCGCTCGACCTCGACGGGACGCTGCTGGACTGGACGGGTCGGCTGCTGGACGGGATCGCCGACGCGGTCGCGGAGCTGCGCGAGCGGGGCGACCACGTCGTCGTCGCGACGGGGCGGTCCGTGCACTCGGCGCTGGCCTACGCGCAGCAGCTCGGGATCGACGTCGGCCCCGCGGTGACCTCCAACGGGGCCGTCACGGTGGAGCTGGACGGGCAGGACCCCGGGTACCGCATCACCGACCTGGTGACCTTCGACGCCGGACCGGCCCTGCGCCTGGTGCGGGAGGAGCTGCCGGACGCGCTGTTCGCGGTCGAGGACGTCGGGCGCGGGTTCTTCGTGCACGGCGCCTTCCCCGACGGCGAGATGGACGGGCACGTGACGCCGGTCGGGTTCGAGGAACTGTGCGCCGTGCCGGCCACGCGCGTCGTCATCCGCAGCCCCGAGCACACGGACGCCGACTTCCACGCGATGGTGCAGCGCATCGGCCTGCACGAGGTGTCCTACGCCGTCGGGTGGACGGCGTGGCTGGACCTCAGCCCGCAGGGCGTGTCCAAGGCGACGGCGCTGGAGGCGGTCCGGGAGCAGCTCGGCGTCGACCCGTCCCGCACCGTCGCCGTCGGGGACGGTCGCAACGACGTGGAGATGCTCCGGTGGGCCGCGCGGGGCGTGGCGATGGGCCACGCGGACGAGGTGACGCGGGCGGCGGCGGACGAGGTGACCGGGGCGTTCGACGAGGGCGGTGCCCTGGCGGTCCTGCGCGGCCTCCTCGCCCTCTGACGGCACCCCCGACGACGGCGTCGGTCCCCCGTGCGGGTGACCTCTCCGAGCGTCGTGAAGCATGATCGGACCGGCGCTGGTGGACCGCCGGGTGCCGGAGGAGGACAATCCGGCTCATGGCGGCTGGCATCGACGACGTCGCCCGCGCCGCCGGCGTGTCGACGGCGACCGTGTCGCGGGCGCTGCGAGGGCTGCCCAACGTCAACGCCGCGACCCGGGACCGTGTGCGCGTGGTGGCCGAGCGCCTGGGGTATGTCGCGTCGCCGTCGGCGGCGAGCCTCGCGTCCGGGCGGACCCGGACCATCGGCCTCATCAGCCCGTTCATCAACCGGTGGTTCTTCTCCAACGTCATCGAGGGCGCGGAGCGGGCGCTGCGGGCGCAGGGCTTCGACGTCCTGCTGTACACGTTCGAGATCGACCGGACCGCGGGTCGGCACTACCGCGTGGACCCGTCGGTGCTGCGGCGCCGGGTCGACGGGATCCTCGTCGTCGGCCTGCCGCTGGAGGAGGACGAGATCCGCGCCCTCCAGGGTCTGGGCTACCCGATCGTGTGCGTGGGCTGGGGCGGGTACGGCATCGTCACGGTCCGGCTCGACGACCGGGAGACGGCGATCGCGGCCACCCGGCACCTCCTCGACCTCGGGCACCGGCGGATCGGGCACATCTCGGGCGCGCCCGACGACGTCTCGCCGTGGTCGCCCCCGGTCGACCGTGCCGCGGGGTGGCGCGAGGCGATGCGGCAGGCCGGGATCGAGCCGGGGCCCGAGCTCGAGGTGCACGGCCACTTCGACACGGCCGGCGGGCGGGAGTCGGTGCACGAGCTGCTCGAGAAGGCGCCGGACGTGACGGCGGTGTTCGCGTCGTCCGACGAGATGGCGATGGGTGCGATCCTCGGGCTGCGGGACCTCGGTCTGCGGGTGCCGGAGGACGTGTCCGTGATCGGCGTGGACGGGCACGACATGGGTGAGCTGGTGGGGCTGACGACGATGGCCCAGGCCGCCGACGAGCAGGGTGCCGCCGCGGCGCGCCTCGTCCTCGACATGATCGCGGGCTACGCGGCGCCCAAGGAGGTCGTCTACCCGACCGAGCTCGTGCGGCGGTCCTCGACCGGTCCGCCGCCGCCTCTGGCACCCGGGGCGCGCCGGTCGACCGGCCCCGCCGTCCGCCGGGCCGGCTGAACGCCGATCTCGTCCCGCGGCAGCGGGGCGGAGGGTGACGGGGCCCGAATCGTTGCGATTCGTCCATGATCTGCGACGTCACCCGGGACGGGGTGCTGGATCGGTTCACCCGGTCGGCCGCGTGTGACGGAATCGTTACCACTTCGTCGCCCGGATGTGGCCGCATGTGCTTGCCACGAGACGGATGAAAGCGCTTGCATAGCGAACGTGCCCGGGGAAGTGCACGTCACCGACCCCCGGGTGGATCCGGGGCGGACATCCGCCCTACGACGACGTGGAGGTTCGTTGATGAGAAGCACGACGCGAGGTCGCGGCGCTGCAGCCGTGGCCGGCGGTCTCGGCCTGGCGCTGGTCCTGGCCGCCTGCACCGCCCCGCCGGAGGAGGACGGCGGCGACGCCGGCTCCGGTGGCGGCGACTCCGGGGGCGGCGACGTCTCCGCGGAGTGCCAGGACTTCGTCGACACGTACGGCGACCTGAGCGGCACCGAGGTCACGGTCTACACCTCGATCACCGCGCCCGAGGACCAGGCGCACATCGACTCGTGGGTGCCCTTCGAGGAGTGCACCGGCGCGGACGTCATCTACGAGGGCTCGCGCGAGTTCGAGGCGCAGCTCCCGGTGCGTGTCCAGGCCGGCAACGCCCCCGACATCGCCTACGTCCCGCAGCCCGGTCTGCTCAACACGCTGGTCACGGACTTCCCCGACGCGGTCGTCCCGGTCGGCGAGCTCGCCGAGTCCAACGTGGACGAGTACTACTCCGAGGCCTGGAAGGGCTACGGCACGGTCGACGGGACCTTCTACGGCACGCCGCTCGGCGCGAACGTGAAGTCCTTCGTCTGGTACTCCCCGAGCATGTTCGAGGAGGCCGGCTACGACATCCCCGAGACGTGGGACGACCTGATCGCCCTCTCGGACGACATCGTGGCCAACGGCGGCACCCCGTGGTGCGCCGGCATCGGCTCCGGTGACGCCACCGGCTGGCCGGCCACGGACTGGGTCGAGGACGTCATGCTTCGTTCGGCGGGCCCCGAGGTCTACGACCAGTGGGTCAACCACGAGATCCCGTTCAACGACCCGGCGGTCGTCGAGGCGATGGACTACGTCGCCCAGATCCTCAAGAACCCGGAGTACGTCAACGCCGGCTTCGGCGACGTCAGCTCGATCGCGACGACCGAGTTCACCGACGGTGGCTACCCGATCCTCGACGGCGAGTGCTGGCTGCACCGGCAGGCGTCCTTCTACCAGGCGCAGTGGCCGGTCTACCAGGAGGACGCGGTCGTGGCCGAGGACGGCGACGTCTTCGCGTTCTACTTCCCGCCGATCGACCCGGCCAACCAGCCGGTCCTCGGCGGCGGTGAGTTCGTGGTCGCCTTCGCCGAGCGTCCCGAGGTCCAGGCCTTCCAGGCGTACCTCGCGAGCCCGGAGTGGACGAACGCCAAGCTCGAGGCCTCCGGCCCGGGCTGGGTCTCCGCCAACAACGCGCAGGACACCTCGCTCTACGAGTCGCCGATCGACGCCCTGTCGGCCGAGCTGCTCGCGGACGACACCCGCACGTTCCGGTTCGACGGGTCCGACCTCATGCCGGGTGCCGTGGGCGCCGGCTCCTTCTGGAGCGAGATGACGGCGTGGCTGGCCACGGACAAGCCGACGCAGGAGGTCCTGGACGCCATCGAGGCCTCCTGGCCGTGATGATGCTGGCGTGAACCGGCCGGGGCCTGCTCCACTAGGGGCGGGCCCCGGCTGGTACGTCAACGTCGACGTCCCGCGCCTCACCGGCCCGTGAGGCGCCGCACACGGAGGTGGCAGTGGACTTCTTCACCAATATCGGCGCGTGGCTCGAGTACCTCACCCGGGACCTGCGCACCTGGCTCACGGACGCGACCGACCCGGGGCACAAGCTCGCCCTCATGGTCGTCGCCGTCCTGCTCTTCGTCGTCGTCATGGGCGGGATCCTGCTGTCCGTGGACCGGCTCAAGCGTGTCCCGGCGTGGGCGGTCACGGCCGCGTTCCTCGGTCCGACGGTCCTGTTCCTCGCGTTCGGCCTGCTCTACCCGGGCGTCCGGACCATCTACGCCTCGTTCTTCAACCGGAACGGCTCCGAGTACGTCGGCCTGGAGAACTACGCCAGGGCGTTCACCGAGGAGACGTTCCAGATCGTCCTGCGCAACACCGCGCTGTGGGTGATCCTCGTCCCGTTGCTGTCGACGCTGTTCGGCCTCGTCTACGCCGTTCTGGTCGACCGGACGCGCTTCGAGCGGTTCGCCAAGACCCTCATGTTCCTGCCGATGTCGATCTCCCTCGTGGGTGCGTCGGTCATCTGGCGGTTCATGTACGAGTACCGGGCGCTCCTCCCGGACGCCGAGGGCAACCCCACGAACGAGCAGACGGGTCTGCTCAACCAGGTGCTCGTGTGGCTCGGGCAGGAGCCGCAGCAGTTCCTTCTCAACGCCCCGTGGAACAACCTCTTCCTCATCGCGGTCATGATCTGGATCCAGTCCGGCTTCGCGATGACGATCCTGTCCGCCGCGATCAAGGCGATCCCCGACGACATCGTCGAGGCAGCGCGGCTCGACGGACTCACGGGCATGAAGATGTTCCGCTACATCACCGTGCCGAGCATCCGGCCCGCCCTCGTGGTCGTCCTCACGACCATCGCCATGGCGACGCTGAAGGTCTTCGACATCGTGCGCACCATGACGGGGGGCAACTTCAACACCTCCGTCGTCGCCAACGAGTTCTACACGCAGAGCTTCCGGGCCGGGGACGCCGGCCTCGGCGCGGCGCTGGCCACGATCCTGTTCGTCCTGGTCATCCCGCTGGTCGTCTACAACGTCCGGCAGATGCGACTCGCGGAGGAGATCCGATGACCACCACGCCTCCGCCCCCCCAGGCGTTCGTCAAGGCCGAGGACACCGAGGTCGACGGCGGCAAGGCGCCCGGTCTCGGCAAGCCCAAAGAGCGCAAGCTCACCCGGGCCGAGAAGCGCGCCATCGCGGTCAAGGGGAAGATCAGCTCGCCGTGGGCGTCGGGGATCGCGCTCATCATCGCCCTGCTCTGGACCGTGCCGACGTTCGGGCTCTTCGTCACGTCGTTCCGCCCGGCGAGCGACGTCCGCCAGTCCGGCTGGTGGACCGCCTTCGGCAACCCCAACTTCACCATGGAGAACTACTCCGAGGTGCTGTTCGGCGGCGCGAGCTTCTCGAACTACATCATCAACTCCCTGGTCATCACGATCCCCGCGGTGCTCATCCCGATCACCCTGGCGCTCCTGGCGGCCTACGCCTTCGCGTGGATCGACTTCCGCGGGCGGGACGTGCTCTTCGTGGCCGTCTTCGCGCTCCAGATCGTGCCGATCCAGATCACGCTGATCCCGCTGCTCAGCCAGTACGTCGACTGGGGGCTCAACGGCTCGTTCTGGGTCGTGTGGCTCTCGCACACGATCTTCGCGCTGCCGCTCGCGGTGTTCCTCCTGCACAACTTCATGAAGGACATCCCGCCGTCGCTCGTCGAGGCCGCGCGCGTCGACGGGGCGGGGCACGTGAAGATCTTCTTCCAGGTGCTCCTGCCGCTGCTCGTGCCGGCGATCGCCGCGTTCGCGATCTTCCAGTTCCTCTGGGTCTGGAACGACCTGCTCGTCGCGCTGGTGTTCAGCGGCGGCACGGCCGACGTGGCGCCGCTGACGGTCCGCCTCGGCGAGCTCGCGGGCAACCGCGGCGAGACGTGGCACCTGCTGTCCTCCGGTGCCTTCGTCACCATCGTCGTCCCGCTCATCGTGTTCCTCGCGCTGCAGCGGTACTTCGTCCGCGGCCTGCTGGCGGGCTCGGTCAAGGGCTGACGACGCCCCGCACCAGCACCGCACCAGCAGGCAGCACCGGCACCGCCACACCAGCACTGCCACCTCCACGACGGCGCCCCCGGACCCACCGGCCCGGGGGCGCCGTCGTCTGCCCGACGCTTCCACGGGGTGGGCG